>NZ_LFVY01000008.1 GCF_001050155.1 Nitratireductor soli | reverse complement strand
GAATGGGTACATTCAGGGGAGCAGGTCAAGAATTCTGGCTGAATCAGGTGTGAACTAAGCTGGCAGCATCATTCACTTCAGGCCCTCGTCAGGCAGCCGGCTATAAGAAGAAAGAGTAACTGGCCATTCACGGCGTTGGCCTCAAGGCGATCGCGATTTTCGGAGACGCGTTGAAGGCAAAGAGCCATGACGACAGGCGACCTTGAGCGATCCGCGACGTTGACGCCGCTGCCGCGCGCGCAAGAGACGAGGGAGAGGCGCTGCTGGAGATCATTTCCGCGGCACTCGACGCCCATTTCGAACACATACTCGGCCAATCAATCAAGCAACGAGGGTTTCAAGGGGTGTCAGGTTTATCTCACGGCCGCGCTCCAGCAGGATTTCCTCGACCAGACGCAAGCTCAAAGGGAACCGGTAATATAGCCACACCGCTGCGCGATGATCTCGGCGGGAAAGCGGTGGCGTTTCTAGCTGATAAGCATGTCCTTGATGAACCGATGTCTACCCCAGCGACTCCTCAAAAGAAGTTACCGTGACATCGCCCTCATGAGGCATGATGCAAAGCTCCCTGCCTGTCGATCGTACCCCATCTGTCTCGGTGCCTGAGATATTGACCCGTCGGCGAGACCGCCTGCGCGGCCAACTTTCCAGATTGCATGTTGGGTCCTGCGGTCCGTTGGCCTGAGAGCTTCCGGGGCGGTTTCTCCTTCAGCGCTGCGCTTGGCAGTCTCTCCCACAAAGACCCGATAGTTTACGGCATCAGTTCTTTCCTTTCCGGTTCATCAACAAAAAGGGAGGAATGAGCAGGAAGAACGACACGAGGAAGATGGCAAAGCCCAATGCGTTCGCGGATGGTGTAGGCGCAAGGACGGACTTTGTGTGGAGCCAGACCGGCACCGTTGTATCCACGCCGCTTGTGAAGTAGCTGATCGGGAAATTGACCCAGGACAGCAGGAACGCAAAAAGCCCTCCGGAAAAAATGCCCGGCGCAAGCAACGGTAGCGTAATGCGCCGGAAGACGTAGCCGGGCTTGGCACCCAGGTCGCGGGCGGCCGTCTCGAGCGATGCGTCGTAGCCGAATACCTGGATGGCGATGATCAGGGTCACGACAGGCGCAATCCACACGATTTGTCCGAGCACAACCGCGAACCAGCCGGAGGGCACACCGAGGTTGCTGAACCAGACGAGCAGGATCAGGCCAAGTACCGCTTGTGGGAAGAATACGGGCAACAGGATCAGACGCTGAAAGAGCTTCCGGCCCTTGTAGGAGTAACGCACGAACGCCAACGCTCCGCAGGTCGCGAGGAAGACGGAGACCACCGTGACAATTGCCGCGATCATCAGCGAATTGGCGAGGGCTTCGCGGATCGCAAGGGACTGAACCATTTCCTCGTACCACCGGAACGTTGCCGGCCGTGGAAACGGAAAGTTCAGAAAGCGGGTGGGGGCGACGGAGATGATCCCGATGCAAATCATCGGCATCAATACGAAGAGCAACATCAAGCCCGAATAAACGAAAAGAAACGGCTTTGTTACATGGCGCATGGAGCTCAGAGCCTCCGAAAGAGCGAATCGAAATCCACGCGGGACAGAAGCCACAACATGCTGGCCAGCACGATCACGATCAGCAGCACCGAGAGCGCGGCACCGAGCGGCCAGTCCTGCTGCCAGCTGAAGGCAAAATCGACGCTGTGCGCGATCATCAGCACGTTCTGCCCGCCAAGAATCTGCGATTCCGACATGGAGCCGAGCGTCAAAACAAAGGTGAGCATGATGCCGATCACAAGCCCTGGTTTGGCCAGCGGCAACTCGACCTTGTGGAAAGTCTGCCAGCGGCTCGCCCCTAGATCGCGGGACGCAGACACCAACGTATCGTCAACCAACGGGAAAAGCATGAAGGGGAAATAGATGTTCACCAGACCGACAATGATGACCGGTGTCGTGAACATCATCTCCGGGAAAGGCAGGCCCAGCGTAGCGGTAATCCCGTTCAGAATGCCGCCCTTGAGGAAAAAAAGCGACCAGCCATAGAGACGTATAGTCTCGGATACGAACAACGGCATGAGGAACAGGAGCGTGAGGATCGGCGACAGCTTACCGAAGGTCTTGGCGAGGCCATAAGCGAGCGGGTAGCAGATCAACAGCAGAATAGTCGTCGAAATCGTCGCGAGTTTGATCGAGGTCCAGAGGGCCCGGTGATATCCCGCCTCGACCACCCGCTCATAATTGTCAGATGTCGCGGTTAGAACCTGCCGTGCGTTCTCTCCTTCTCCGATCGTCGTCGTCAGGCTGACGCCAGTCAGGCCTTCGGGCATGAACGACAAGGCGATCACGTAGACGAGCGGGCCGACAAAAAAGAGCAACAGATAAAGCACGACCGGCAATCCAAAGAGATAGCCTACAGGTATGCGCGCCAATATTGACCGATGGTGTGAAACCCTATCAGTCATCGACTAGAATCCCCCCATCAGACGACCAGCCGACACGGATCCGGTCGCCCGCACCGACCGCAAGGCTGGCGCTGTCGACATCGACTTTGGACAGTTCTTCGATGATGAGCCGTTTCCCGAAAGCTTCGGCCTCGTACTGGATCCGCGATCCCAACATCAGCCGGTGACTAACAATTGCCTCGATGGCGTTGTCGCAATTCTCGCCATCCCTAAGAATGCGCATGTTTTCGGGGCGCACGACCAGCTTGGCCGTGTTTCCGATCTCGTGTCCTTTGGGGACCACGGCGGTAAAATTGCCCCCCGACTCGGTGCTCGACAATGTAAGCTTTCGGTCGTTTCGATTGATGACCTGCACCGTGAATACGTTGATCTCGCCGAGGAATTGGGCCACGAACTCATTCTGCGGACGCGTGTAGATGTCGTTCGCGGTTCCGGTCTGAACGATCTTGCCGTTCTTCATGATGGTGAGCCGGTCGGACATCGTCATTGCCTCTTCGAGCGAATGGGTGACGTAGACGAATGTCTTGCCGGTGTGCCGGTGCATTTCCATCAGCTCGACCTCGAGCGTCTTGCGCAAACGGTAGTCGATAGCCGACAACGGCTCGTCAAAGAAAATGATCTCAGAGTCGTTTGCCAATGCACGCGCAATGGCAATGCGCTGACGCTCACCGCCGGAGCACTGCGCTATGGCCTTGTCGTAGTAGGATGTCGGCAGATGCACGAGCTCAAGCAGCGACATCACGCGTGCACGTTTTTTCGCCTCATCCGTCCCGCGGACATCCATGGGGAAGCCGATGTTCTGACCCACGCTCATATGCGGGAACAGCGCAAGGTTCTGGAAGACCATCGTCGTCGGCCTTCGTTCCGGAGGCAGGAACGTCACGTCCTGCCCCCGGATTTCGACTTTCCCCGACGATGGAAGCGTTGTGCCCGTCAACATGCTGAGCAAGGTCGACTTTCCACTGCCGGATGGTCCGACAATCGTGAAGAACTCGCCCTTGTTGACATGAAGTTCGGGCACGTCGGCGGCCACGAAGGATCCGTAGATCTTCTTGAGAGACGTCGCGGTCAGGATACGGTCTTCATCCATCGTCGGGCTTCACTCATCCGCGCTCTTGAAGGGCTTGTTCCCAAGCGCCGATTAGTTCATCATAGTCGGGGTTCGGCTCGAACTCGGCGCAAAGCGCCATGTGCTCCTCGAGGTCATCGTACTGTATGGCCGTCAACTCGTCTGCATCCATCTTCTCCGCGATCTGGTGGATATTGCCCACCGGGTTGAGCGAGGAGCCTGAGCGGGCAACCGCTAGGGAGCCCTCCGGCGTCTGCATGTAGTGCAGGAAATCCCCGGCAATCGGCGACAGGTTCGGGTTGTTTACAACCGAAGTGATTTCCACATAAGCCGTGCCGCCTTTGCCCTCGATAGGTCCGTGGGCCGGGCTGACCGCCCTGAATTGCGGGAAACCATCGCGGCGCAGCGAAGACACGGTAAAGGTACCGCCGGCGACGTACATGTCGATCTCGTCGTTGAGAAGTGAGTTGTTGAGCGCCGCCGGGCTGCCGATCAGCTTGGCGTTGAGGATCGTCTGGCGGATCGTCGATTTGCACTTGGTCAACTCGGCTTCGGTCTTCTTTGCGTATGGGTTTACGTCCGCGATGACGCAGAGCATGTAGATCGTCTCATATGGGAAATCCAGAACGCCGTAGCGGCCCTTCATGCTCGGTTCGAGCACGATGTTCGCGCCTTCGCTATTGGCGGTCGCCTTGGAAATCTTGTCGGTATTCACGACAAAGGACATCGGCCCGAAGCGCTGTACCATGCCGAGCAACTGACCGTCCTTGAAGGAATGCGCCCATTTGTAGGGACGCTTGAAGCGGTCAATCATGTTGTCGTAGTAGGGACCGAACGTCTCTTCGTCGAGCGGACGCAGGTAACCGGCGTCATAAAAGATGTTGGCCCAGGGATTGTTGAGGTTCACGAGGTCGAAGATTTTTGCCTGCCCCGAGCGTATCTTGTTGAAGGCATCGGCATCGCCACTCACCATCTGGAACCGAATCTGCGCCTTGTATTGACGTGCGAACGGATCAAGGACCGTCGGGCTGTCGTAGCCTTCGTACATGAAGAGGTTGAGCCGCGCGCCTATCTCATCGTCCTCGACGCTTGCGATCTCGGCACCTCCGATCGCTTGTGCCGCCGCCCGGTTTGCCATGAGCAACCCGGCAGCACCAGACATCTTCAGGAAACGTCTTCTGCTTGATCGAAACATTTTTAAGACCTCCCGTTGGTGGTGAGGAAGCGGTTCATCCCGCCTCTTTGATTGATCGTTTCGGGCGTGGCCCCTGGACTTAGGAGGCCGATTTCTGCCAACCACTCCGTAATCATCTCGTCATGGACGCCGACCATGGCCGGCGCGAGTTCGTCCGTCTTGCTGCGCAACTTCGAAACGCCGCCCGCGGCGCGCGCGCGGGCGGCTTGGCCAATGTACCAACGGCGCAATCCACGCTCGGACACCTCCGCGTGGAACTGAACACCAAGATGCGGGCCGTAGCGGAACGCCTGGTTTCGGTAGCTCGGCGTGGAAGCGAGCAGCGTGGCGCCCTCAGGCAAGTCGAAGGTATCCCCGTGGCAATGAAAAACCTCGCGCCCTTGACTGGCGAAATGCCGGATCGCGGAGGTCGTTCCAGCATCCGTCAATGCTATGGGCGACCAGCCGAATTCGAACGGCTGGCCCGGGAACACTTTCGACCCCAACGCTTCGGCGATGATCTGTGCCCCAAAGCAGATGCCGAGGACAGGTCGGTCCGCGGCAATCCGCTGACGGACGGCATCGATCTCTTCGGCAATGAACGGATAATCGTCTTTCTCGTAGACGCCGCAGGGCGCGCCGAGCACGACCATGAGTTCCGGTTCGAGCGGATCGTAAGGATGCGTATCGAGCAACGCGTCGCGATATGTGATGTCAAATCCGTGACGTTCGAGCGCTGGGACGAACCCGTCGAGATCCTCGAAAGCAACGTGGCGGTGCGCCAGAATCGATGTCATGGTGTGTCACTCCCTTTAGGTATCTTTACATACCTTTTAAAGGGATAACAAGACCAAATAATTCAGACAGGCAGAAGTCCCTGCATGAAATGGCGCGTTGCACCAACGTGCTCACGCATTGTGCGCCGAGCCTGTGTCCCGTCCGCCTTGGCAATCGCCGCGACAATCTCGGCGTGCTGCTGGTTCGAGCGAATCAATGCCTCGCGGCTTGGCGGGAGATAGGCGAGCAGCTTCCCGAGGCTATCTTGGATGTCACCCGATAGTCGCACCAAGTCCGGGTTGTCCGTGATTTGCGCGATTTTCAGGTGAAATCGCGTGTCGCGAGCTCGAAAGGCCTGAAAGTCATCGATAAGCTCCGCCATCTCTCCTACGAGCGCGCGCAATTCACGAAGGTCATCATCGGTGCGTGACTCGGCGGCCAGCTCTGCGACACCACACTCGATAACCCTACGTTTTTCCATAACTAACTGGATCTCTCGTTCGCTTCTGACCTCGGAGGCCCCATTCTCAGCCGTCGGCCATGACGGCGGTTCATCCGCCACGAAGGTACCGCCCCCGCGCCCACGGCGCGACACGAGGAACCCACCCTCGACCAGAATCTGGATCGCTGACCGCACGGTCGTCCGACTGATTCCCATCATGGTCGCCAGCTCACGCTCGGGCGGCAAACGATCCCCCGGCGCGACGATCCCGTGCTTTATGGCGCTGCCGAGACGTTCAACGGTGCGTTCGAAGAGGTTTTTTCCAGACTGACCCTCCTTGGAAAACAGGGTCCGCGCGAGTTCAACTTCGCGATTTTCACCAACAGTCTTTTTTTGAGCGCTCTTTGCCATCTTGACAGCTTCTTCAAAAGGTATGATTTTGATCCTTAAAGAGATTAAACCGCACTTTGGGGGACCAATGCAACTGTCAGATTTACAGAAAGCCGTCGAGGCTGGTGAGATTGACACCGTCATTGTAGCGACACCCGACATGCAGGGGCGGCTTGTCGGCAAGCGTCTGACCGCCAGGCATTTCCTCGCGGGCGGACAGGACGGTGTTGGAACCTGCTCGGTCGTTCTGACATGGGGTCACAACCACTCGCTCGATCCCGGGTACGCATTATCCGGATGGGACAACGGCTATCCCGACATGATCGTTGTTCCGGAAATGTCGACGCTGGCTTCCTATGCGTGGTCTGAACGTACCGCTTTCGTCATGGGCAACGCCAAACTGCCGGGCGGCGGCGAAATCGATGTCGCGCCCAGAACCGTGCTCGCCAAACAAATCGCGGCCCTTGAAAAGCGCGGGCTGAAGCCGTCCTTCGCATCGGAGCTTGAATTCTACCTGCTCCGCGAGACACCCGAGACAGCCTACGAGAAAGGCTACGTCAATCTCTCGCCAAAGCACAGCGTGATGCACCCGGAAACCTTGATGCGCACGTCTGAAGACGAGCACTACTTCGGCCCGCTGAGGAACTTTCTTGAGGCTTCCGGTGTCGAGGTCGAGATGTTCAAAGCCGAGTACTCGCCGGGCCAGGTCGAAATCAACCTCCAGCACCAGCAGGCAATGAAATCAGCCGACAACCATTTGCTGCTCAAGGCCGCAGCCAAGGAAATCGCGTTGAGCCAGGGGATGCTCGCGTCATTTATGGCCAAGATCCATGAAGACATGGGCGGCTCGTCCTGCCACGTCCACATGTCGCTGAGTAACGAAGACGGGTCCTCTGCCTTTGCCAACGGCGCGGATGGACGTGAAGCGACCGAGTTGATGACGCACTTCATCGGCGGCCTCACAACCTATATCCGCGACATCTTCCTCTTTTTCGCGCCTAACACCAATTCATACCGTCGACTTCAGCCGAACACCTTTGCGCCTAACGCAGTGACCTGGGGCGAAGACAATCGCACGGTCGCGTTCCGCATGGTCGGCAAGGGCAAGGCGAGGCGCATTGAGAACCGTATTCCCGGCGCCGACATCAATCCGTATCTTGCCTACTCTGCGATGATCGCAGCAGGGCTTCGAGGCGTCGATGAAAAGCTCCGCCCGGCAGGTGAGGCACAGTCCGGCAACGCTTATTCAATGTCCGACACGCCACTCCTGCCACAGACACTCGACGAGGCGATTGAGGCATTCGAAACGTCTGACCTGATCAGCGATGTCTTCGGCAAATCGTTTCGCGATCACTACGCCAATTACGGCAAGCAAACGAGCCGAGCCGCGCGTGTGGCCGTGACCGACTTTGAGCGGCGGATGCTGCTCATGGACATCTAAAAAGTGAAAGGAAATATCATGTCATCTGCAGAGAACCATCTGCCGGGCAACCCCGTGCAGTGGGTCAGGGATCTTGAAGCCGTCTGGCAAGCGCACGACGGAGCGCGCGCGGCCGAGGGCTATACAGAGGACGCGCGCCTCGTCTGGGGCGCCAACCAATCGCAAACCGGCGCGCCGCTGCGCGAGCGACCGCGAAAATGGTTCGCCTATGCCAGCGACCTCAAGATCACCAAGGAATACGTCGCCCACACGAACGACTGCATCGTAACGACTTGGGACAGCAATTACACCGACCCGGAAACCGGGAAAAAGGTGCACGAGCGTGGCATCGAATACTTCCGCTTCCGCAATGGCAAAGTCTGCGACCAACACGCTTGGCAGCACAGTTGGCAGGACGATGAGGTCAAGGCCGGCGATTTCAGCACGGACTGATCTGAAATGTCACAGATGATCAACTGGCCAGGCGCGGACGAGATCGAGCGCCTGGCTCAACACTTCGCGGATCGGCTCAATTCGATCCGGTCGGACCAGCGTCCAATACCGCTCGAAGTGCCCGCCGTTACGCCGCCACCGAAAACAGGTGGTGGATCGGGCGCGCTGTCGCGCGTGTGGGGCGATATCGTCGACGGGGCCGCCCAACTCGGAGCACCCTCAATGTCCGGCCACATGGATACGGCGCCGCACCCATATGCCGTTCTGACGCAAGCGCTGGTCTCGGCATTCAATAACAACATGCTCTTTCGAGAGCTGTCGCCCTTCGCAAGCAATGTCGAAGAGACGCTGATCGACTTCTTTATCGGCAAACTCGGACTTGGGGCCGATTGGGCCGGCACCTGGGCCAGCGGCGGATCGCTTGCCAACCTCACAGCGCTGTTCTGTGCGCTCGGCGGGTATGAGGACGTGTCGTCACGGAGCCGCATTGTGCTCTTCCTGCCCGAATCCGGTCACGCCTCGCTGGCGAAGTCGGCGGCGGTATTGGGACTGTCCGCCGACCAGATCATCCGCGTGGCCTGCGATGATGCCGGCCGGGTCCAGCCCGAAGCATTGCGCACCGCATTGTTCGGGATGGCGCCGAGCGGCAAAGCTGTCGTGACATCGGTTCTCGGCACGACGATTCACGGCTCGGTGGACGACATCCGTGCGATCGGTGCGATCTGCAGGGAATTCGGCGCCTGGCACCACATCGATGCGATCTATGGCGCCGCTCTGATGTTCAGTGCGCAGCACCGCGCTTATCTCGACGGCATCGCAGAGGCGGATTCGATTGTGCTCGGACCCCAGAAGTGGATGTACGTGCCTCGGGTGTCGGCGGTCGTTCTGATCCGCGGCACGGAGTTGTTCGACCGCCGTCTCGGCGTTGCCATGCCCTACTCGATTTCCGATGAGAGCCACCGGGGCCAATGGGGGCTTCAGGGGTCGCGACCTGCCGACGCCCTTGTGCTCTGGGCGCTGCTGCAGGCGATCGGGACAGATGCACTCGGCGAGATGATCGACGGATCCATCGCGCTGACACAGACCTTTCACGCCATGCTCGCCGAAAGCGACGTTCTGAGACCGACCCACACACCCGACCTCAATCTGCAGATCATCGCGCCGTCCCGAGACGCAGCGCAGGTTCAAAGGCGCCTGACCGAGGCGGGAGGCTTCTGGGCCTCGCTCTCGCGCTGGCGGAATGAAAACTATCTCCGCGCCGTCCTGCTCTCGCCGATGTTGACGAGAGAACACATCGCAAACTTTGTAAACGCACTGGAGGACGCCTGCTCATGAGCAGTTTCGACATCGTTTCACCCATTGACGGAAGCGTTTTCGAACGGGTGTCATATCAATCGAACGAAGACGTGGACTCTGCCGTTCGCGCTGCCCGTAAGGCACAGGGCAAATGGGCCAATGTGCCTCTCGCCGAGCGCGCTCAAATCTGTACCCGCTTTGTCGCCGAGATGCTCGCGATGGCCGATGACGCGGGCCTTGAGCTTGCGCACCAGATGGGACGCCCCCTCGCCTTCGGCGGCAAGGAGATGAACGGTGTCGCCGAACGTACGCATTTCATGATCTCCAGAGCCGATGCCGGTCTTTCCTCGCTCGACGTAAGCGACAGTCAAGCGGGCCGGCGCGTCGACCGCGAACCGCTCGGTTTGGCTCTCGTGGTTGCGCCGTGGAACTACCCGTTCCTGACGGCGATAAACACCATCGTCCCGGCACTCCTCGCCGGGAATTCGGTCATTCTAAAGCCGGCCGGTCAGACGGCACTGACGGGTCGGCGCTTTGCTGATGCGTTCCGGCGGGCGGGTCTGCCAGAGGGTGTCTTTCAGACCATATTCGCAACCCACGACACCATCGGAAAGATCATCCTCAACGGCGGCATCGACTTTGTCGCATTCACTGGCTCCGTTCGGGGCGGCACCGAGATCGAGAAAGTTGCTGCCGGACGGTTCATCCCGATCACGCTCGAACTCGGCGGCAAGGACCCGGCCTATGTGCGCAGCGATGCCAATCTCGAGCGGACCGTCGCATCGCTGGTCGACGGCTCGTTCTTCAACAGCGGTCAAAGTTGTTGCGGGATCGAGCGCATTTATGTCGCCAAGAAGATCTTCGACCCCTTTGTATCCGCTTTCATTACCGAAACCGGCCGGACGCAGAAGCTGGGCAGCCCCCTGGACACTGGCACGACTCTTGGTCCGGTTGTGACGAAACGCGCGGCGGGTGAAATCGGAGACCAGATAGCCGCTGCTGTCGATGCAGGCGCTGAGGTGGTAACCGGCAAGATTCCAAGCGCCGAGGACGGTTGCTATCTCGATGCAACGACACTTGTTTCGGTCGATCATTCGCAGGCCTTCATGACCGAAGAAACTTTCGGCCCGGCGGTCGGTATCATGCCGGTCGAGGACGACGAGGAAGCCGTACGCCTGATGAACGACAGCCGCTTTGGCTTGTCCGCCTCTCTGTGGACCGCAGACCGGGTCGCAGCGGAACAGCTCGGCCGCGCCGTCAAGACAGGGACGCTATTCGTCAATCGCTGCGACTACCTCGACCCACGCCTCGCGTGGACCGGCATCAAGGAAAGCGGACGCGGCTGCTCACTGTCCGAATGGGGCTTCCACCACGTGACGCGTCCAAAGTCCTATTATTTCGGCTGAAACCAATTCCTCCCGTCCCTCCTTGGACAATTACTGCCAGGCTTCATGCCTGGTTTTTTTGCTGAGGGATCTTGTCGAAAAACGGTGGGCCGAACCCCGATGTTCAATTGGCAAGAAAACCGGTTTCCCTGACCTGCCCACGCCACTCGGCGGCGGGTAGGTAGTCTTCCGTCGGCTCAACTACACACAAGATTGCTCCCTCCGTAAACGTTATCGGCTCGCGCGACAGGCGGCCAATATTTCGACGCGGCGTCCACCCCAGCCGGAAACGTCGCGACCTCCCGTGTATATGGTGCTCCCAGTCTTCCGAGGTGACGGCGTCTGAGATAGGGATAGATGCGGTGCTGGGGATGCGGCTCGCTGGTCTTCGGAGCCTGATAGATCGGCGACAGACCTATTCTGCGCATCAGCCGTCGGACCCGCTTGCGGCCGACGCACCAGCCTTGACGCCGCAGGTGCCGCGCCATCTGCCTGGAGCCATACCAAGGCATTTCCATGAAGGCCTCGTCGATGATGCGCATCAGTTCCAAGTTCTCAGGCGTCTCGCCCGCCGGCTGTCGATAGAACGATGCCCGCGAGATCGAGACCAGTTCGCACTGGCGGCGGATCGAGAGCCGGTTGTGATCGGGATCAATCATCATTCTCCTCCGATCCAGGCTCAGCGATCGAAGGCCTTGGCCAAAAAATCCCGCTCGACGACAAGCTGACCGATCTTGGCGTGCAGCTTCGTCACCTCGGCTTCCCGGCCGGCCTAGGCATCGGAAGCCTTGGCCAGGTTCTCGATGGCTTGCCGTTTCCACTGGGTGATCTGGTTGGGATGAAGCTGGTGCTTCGTCGCCAGCTCCGAAATCGTCCGCTCGCCGCGGATCGCCTCAAGTGCGACCTTGGCCTTGAACTCGGCCGTAAACCGTCTGCGTGTTTTCATGCTGGATCGTCCTTTTCATCGGTCGATCCACCTTAAGCCCCTGTCTCAGAAACCGGCACCACCTCTCTCGCCGGCAAGTTCACGTTGATTCCGGCTGCTTTTCGACTTCAGCGCGCTGCCGCGAAGGGACAAGTTTGATACCTCAGTCCCTTCTTGTTGAAGGTGTGCTATCGCTTTTTGATCGTCTGAAGCTGTCGGTCGGCTCCCGGCAATAAACAGACCATACGGCTATGCCGCCAGAGCCTGCGAGAACAATCGGAGCCTGTAGCGTATATCCGGTAGGTGTGGGGATTGACGGTAGCGCTCCCTAGAAGCGACACCCTAACCGGCCTGCTGCCGGCTCCGTGTCCCTTAATGCCGATCGGCCTGCCGCTACCACAGTGCAGGCCGTCAACCATCACGGGACTGGGTGGGACGGGTGTTGAATTTTGGCCAGCCATTCGGCGAAGACAGCCCGACCGGCTTCACGTAGCGCCGAACCATGTCTCCGTGCATCGGCGCGGATCAGCTCCGGGCCGACCTCGGCATGGATAAGCTCGACGGCATGTCCGACTAGCCAGGCTTCAAGATCGGTACTGGTGTCGGCTTCAAGATGGAACTGGAGCGCCAGTATGTTGGGCCCTGCAGCAAACGCCTGGTTGGCAGTTTTAGTCGTGGCGAGTAATTCCGTTCCTGTCGGCAGGTCGAACGCGTCACCGTGCCAGTGAAGCACTGGGCAACCAGCGAGATGGCGTAGGGGGCTGTGCTCTCCGGCTTTGGTCAAGTCAATCGGAGCGAACCCAATCTCCTTCACACCGGTCGGCGCAACCCTGGCGCCAAGCGCGGCGGCGATCAGTTGGGCGCCGAGGCAAATGCCGAGCGTAGGCAGATCGGCGCTCAGTCGAGCCTTGATAAAGGCAAGTTCCGCCTGGACAAAGGGATAGGTTTGGGTGTCATAGACACCAATAGGGCCGCCAAGAATAGCCAGAAGGTCGCAGCTCACAGGGTCAATAAGGGCGATATCCTCGCTTGCCACATCGACGTAGCGAAGCTCGTAGCCGGCCTGCTCCAATTCAAACTCGAGCGTGCCGAGGCTCTCGAAATGGACATGGCGAACAGCAAGAGCGGTTTTGGTTTTCGTGACGGCCTTTGTCATTGGGCAATATCCTTTGAAGAGTGTGCTTGCTGGTCATAGGCTGCCGGCCGCTTGACGGGGGTAGGCGGCAAGATCGTTGTGGCGGCTCGAGACAGCAAGTTTGCGGCAACGATACAATTGACTGTCTGATCCGCCCGCATCAGAAAATCGGCAAGAATGGCACCAGCAACTGCTGCTCATTGCAGGCCGGGAGATAAAAACGATCGTCAGTGCCGGTTGCAGGCGACAAATGCGCGACGAGCGTCAAAACACACGCGAGGATAGCCATAGGCGCGAGGACGGGAAACGCTTTCGCAAGAAAAGCCGATGACCTGCAGTTGCGGAATGGTGTCAGCCTGCGACATGGCACAGGCCGGGTTCTCGGGCCTTGTTCGCGCCTGATGTGACAATTCATGACAATCGCCCGTCTCCTTGCATGCGCCGTCATGTGCGATTGAACCTTACCCAGACATACTATCTGATGCCAAAATATGCCTTCTTCATCTCCGGGTCGTTCTGCAGTTCCTCGGAGGTTCCCTGAGCGACCACGGTTCCCTGGCTGATCACGTAGCCGTAGTCGGCGATTGCCAGGGTTTGCTGGACGTTCTGCTCCACCAGCAGGATTGATACGCCGGATCTGTTGATGTCGCGGATAAGAGCGAAGGATTCGCGCACCAGCGCCGGCGAAAGGCCAAGCGACGGTTCATCGATGAGCAGGACGCGGGGTTCGCTCATCAGCGCCCGGCCGATCGAAACCATCGCCTGCTCCCCGCCGGACATGGTCCCGGCGAATTGCTGCTTGCGCTCATTCAGCCGCGGGAAGGTCTGGTAGACCTTTTGCAAGCGCCCTTCCACCAAGTCCTTGTCGTTGGAAAGATAAGCTCCGACCCGAAGATTCTCCTCGACGGTCATCTTCGGGAAAACCTTTCGCCCCTCGGGTACGCAGCCAAGTCCACGAGCGACACGCGCATGCGGGCTGAGGTCAGACAATATCTCGCCGTCGAGCTCGATCCTGCCTTTGCTTGTCGGAAGAAGCCCAAGGATGGCCCGTATCAGCGAGGTCTTGCCGGCTCCGTTGGCACCGAGAATGCTGGTGATGGCACCAGGTTTCGCGTTGATCGAGACCCCCGAGAGGACGCGCGCGCTGCCGTAGGCCGCAATGATTTGGTCGGTTGTCAGATGTCCACTCATGAGCTTCCCAGATAGGCCTCCTGAACCCAGGGGTCGGCGACGACGGCATCGAAAGTGCCCTCGGCGACCTTCTTGCCGAAATTGAGCACGACGCATCGGTCGGCCACGCGCTGGATGACGTCCATCTCGTGCTCGATGATGATGATGCTCATGCGAGGATGATCGCCGCGCACCTTCAGGATATCACTCATGAACTCGTGCGTTTCATCAGGCGTCATGCCGGCCGAGGGCTCATCGAGCAGGAGCAGCCGCGGGTTGGCAATGAGCGCCCGGCACACCTCGATTCGACGGCGATCGATCATGCTGAGCGTGTGAAGCGGATCGAATGTCCGCGCTGCAAGCGGCTCGCTGAAGGTTGATAAAAGCGCACGAACCCTATCGTGGTTTTCTCGCACCGACTCAATGAAGCGTCCGCGGCGGAAGAGATTGCCGAACAAGGTGAGATCAAGGGCGTTCTGTCTACCGATCACCACATTGTCGAAGACCGACAGGGAAAGGCACAGGCGCGATCGCTGGAAGGTCCGGCTCACGCCCCGCTGGTAGACATGACGCGGGTGGAGGCCGGCAATATCCTCCCCGTCAACCAGGATCTGGCCGCCGGCCGTGCGGCAAAGCCCCGTCACCGCATTAAAGAAGGTCGTCTTCCCCGATCCGTTGGGCCCGATCAACCCGATGATCGTGCCTTCGTCGATATCGAGCGACAGCTTGTCGAGCGCCTGCAGCCCGCCGAAGCGTACGGAGACATTGTCCGCCGAGAAGAGCTTGCTCATTGCCCGACCTCCTTCCTGAAGTTGCGCATGGAACGCGGGAACAACCCGTTGGGCCGGAACCGGAGAACAAGAACAACAAGAATGGCGAAGACGAGAAAACGGTACTCGCTGATGGCCTGAAGTTTCTCCGGCACGACGACGACGAGGATCGCCGCCGGAATCACGGCCCATAGATTGCCGATACCGCCCAGAACGACGATCGCCAGCATTAGCAACGATTGCTGGAAGGTGAAGTTGCTCGGCGCAATGAAGGTCTGCATCATCGCAAACGTCGCGCCGGCGATACCGATGAGCACGTTACCGATAACGAAGGACATGATACGCCAGTACGCCACGTTGACGCCGAACACGGCCGCGCCCACAGGGTCTTCGCGCATGGAATCGAGGTTGATTCCGATCCAGCTTTTCTCGAGGAACCTGGCCATCAGGAAGAAGATCGCGAGAAGGACAAGCGCGAGAAGGACATAGTTCAGATAGAACGAAGCCTCGAACGAACCTATCCTGATGCCCGTGAACAGCGATTGGCCGGCGATGGTTGCGCTCTCGACCCTCAGCCCTTGCGGACCGCCGAGCGTATGATTGACTTCAAGGAAGCTGCGAAACAACAGCACGAATGCTATCGTAATGAGCGCCGCATAATGGCCCTTTGTCCTGAGAACAGGCAGGATGAGGATGCAGCCAATCGCCGCCGACACCAGCCCGCCCGCCAACAGGACAAGGAGGGAAGGTAGGCCCATACCTCCGAGAACCGCTGCCGTATAACCGCCGATGCCGAAGAAGGCGATGCCTGCAAAATTGATAACCCCGGCATAGCCGAACTGGATGGTAAGTCCGATGCAGGCCAGTGCGTAGATCAGCACGGTCGCAAGCATCATCAAAGCGAAATGCTCTTCATGCAGCGCAAGCCCGATAGCCAGGCCGGCCACGGGAATGAGCAGAACGATCCATGATCCTGAGTTTTGCAGAATGGCGGCGAAATCACGCCCGGCCTTCGTTCTGGCAATGCCGAAGGATAGGAAAAGCGACGCGACAAGCGCGCTGGCGATAACCCACTGGTTCTCCGAGGCCACAATAGTCCCGGCAAGTATGATGGCGATGACAGCGATTGCGGATGACGAGATCAAGCTTCTTGCTGTCATATCTACACCCGCTCGCTATAGCGCTCGGCGATGATACCGGTCGGCCAGATGGTCATCAGGACGATAATCGTCGTGAAGGCGAACACATCCCGATAGCCACTCATCTCCGGAAAGAACAGAACCCAAACGGTCTGCAGCGCCGCGAAGCTGAAACCGCCGATGATGGCCCCCCATATGCTTCCGAGCCCGCCGACCACCGCCGAGGAGAAACCGATCACGCCGAGAAGGACGCCGACGTTGAAGTTGATCTCGCTGTAGTAGAGCCCGTTCATGACGCCAGCGACACCTGCCAGCATCGAGCCCAGCGCGAAAGTGGCAAGCACCACGCGACGGAAGGGAATCCCCATGATCTGGGCGGTATCGCCATCCTGCGCGACGGCTCGGATCGCAAGCCCGAGCTTTGTGTGGCGGACCATCCAATTGGTGACGACGATGACGCCAATGCCAAGGACGAGAAGCAGGAGGCTGTCCAGGCGGATGTAGGCGCCACCGATCTCAATCGGCGTGCGCGGCAGCAACGTCGGAAACGCCTTCGGATTGGCGCCACCGGGGACGAACAGCCGGATGCATTCATGGATCGCGGTGCCGATC
The DNA here is from genome assembly GCF_001050155.1 of Nitratireductor soli. Lineage (GTDB taxonomy): Bacteria > Pseudomonadota > Alphaproteobacteria > Rhizobiales > Rhizobiaceae > Nitratireductor > Nitratireductor soli. The sequence continues at coordinate 229,343 of NZ_LFVY01000008.1, read as the reverse complement.
ATCAGGGTCATCAGCAAGATGTTGAAGGCCGGAGAGCCTCGCATCGGCACGACGAAGAACTGGCCTATCGCGATGCCCGCCAGACCCGTCACCAGCATGGCCACCACGAGGACGAAGATGAGGCTAACGACAGGCAGGTCGAGGCCGAGCAACTCCAAACTGACGAACGCCGCCAGGCCGGAATATGCGCCCAGCGTCAGCACGTCCCCATGTGAGAACTTGATGACGTCCAGAACGCCAAAAAAAAGCGTGAAACCGACGGCGACAAGCGCATAGATGACGCCGAGCAACGCACCGTTGAACAAGTATTCCAGGAGTATTGCCATCTGCAAACAGTCTCCTACCTAATGCCATCCATCCCGCAGGCGCACCACGGACACGGCTGTGAAGGCTAAGTTTCGAGAAACGGCGGCCCGCACGCTCTCCGCGCCCTATGGCGAGGATCGAAACAAGCAGGGGCGGCGGGCCGCGTGATTGGGCTTCTCCGGGGCCTACCGCCCGCTCAGCATCCGCTCACCGGCGGCATAGAGACTGTCCTCCCAGCGAACCCATCGGCCATCTTGTGCCACATATTTTGTCGAGGCTACGCTGTTGTGCCCGTGCTCGTCGAAGGTGATCGGACCGGCAATGGAGTTGCGGTTCTCGACGGTATTCAGCCAGTCGCGTACCGCCTCGCGGTTCGCCCCAACCTCCTCGATGGCCTCGATGATGAGGTTTGTTGCCACGAAAGCGTAGGGTCCGTATGGCTCCGGTGGCTCCGCAAAGCCGGCTTTTGCATATTCATCGACAAACATCTGACCGCCAGGAAGGGTTTCGAGCGGCGCGCTGTTGTGAACCGATATGGTGCCTTCCGACAGGCTGCCCAGGGCGTCATGGTAGGAGACGGACATGATGCCCGATATGCCGGCGAACTGGGATCTCACGCCAAGGCGATCCATCTGCGAGCGGACCCGTACGCCAAGAGGCGTGAGTCCGGCAAAAACCACAATCTGCGGGTCGATCTCCTTGACCCTCAGCAGCTCGGCCGAAAAATCCTGCTGATCAGCAGCGACCCCGAAGGTGGAGAGGATCTCGACGTCGGAGCCCGCGAGTTTTTCACGCAGTATCGCAAGATACCCTGTGCCGTAATCCGTCGTGTCGTGAATGACAGCCCATCTCTTGTAGCCAAGCCCGGTGAGAAACTCCACCAGCACCTTGCTCTCATCGAGCATCGAGCCGTTGACGCGATGGACTTCCGGGTAGTCATTTCCATGGGTGATCGCAGGCAGGATAGCTCCCCAGACGACGACAGGCAGCTCGAACCGGTTGTATACGTCGACCGTCGCGATCGCCACCGCCGAACAGAAATGCGTCACGCCCGCAACGACAGAGCGGTCCGTCGCGGCGCGCGTGGCGGCCTGAATCCCGACATTGGGAAGGCACTCATCGTCCAGGGGGACCAACTCATAGTCGTAGCGGCGGTCCGGGTCGGCATTGCGCGAGTCGACGGCCAGCCGAGCCGAATTGCGGCCGCCCAGGCCCGTCGCGGAATTTCCGCCGGTCAGCGGTCCAAGAAACGCGATCCGCGCTGTTTCCTTCTGCTGGGCGTGCGTCAATGTCAAACCAGACAATGTCGCGATTGCGGTTAGGGCAGCGACAGCGATTCCTCTACTCCAAAGCATTGTATACTCCTCCCTGTTCTTGGCGTTAAACGCCGATATGGTCCTAATGCGGTGTTCTCCATACCGCTTCGTCGATCCTGCCAGCCCGCGCGGGGCGCGTGCTTCCAACCCGGCGCGGCCGCTTCCAAGCTTCCCTTTCTCTCTCCCCGGCGCTTCTGTGTTCAAGGATCCGGTGACGGAAGCTGGGCGCCCTCACCGCGCCCTACTTTGCAACCGGCATTGTGAACTCCGCGCCCTTGGCGATGCTGTCGGGCCAGCGCTGCATGATGCTCTTGTAGCGGGTGTAGAAGCGGACGCCCTCCTCGCCATAAGCATGGTGGTCGCCGAACAGCGACCGCTTCCAGCCACCGAACGAATGCCATGCCATCGGCACGGGGATCGGGACGTTGATGCCGACCATGCCGACCTGTATCTGCCGCGAGAAGGCGCGGGCAACGGCACCGTCGCTCGTGTAGAGCGACACGCCATTGCCATACTCGTGAGCGTTGATCAGCTCCACCGCCTCGGCGAAATCCCCGACGCGCACGACCGAGAGCACCGGCCCAAAAATCTCGTCCTTGTAGATCTTCATCTTCGGGCTGACATTGTCGAACAGCGTGCCGCCAACGAAGAAGCCGCCTTCGTGCGCCTCGACCTTGTGGCCCCGGCCGTCGACGACGAGCTTGGCGCCCTCTTTCTCGCCGGCGGCGATATAGCCTTCGACCTTGGTCTTGTGCGCTCCGGTTACAAGCGGGCCCATCTCCGCCTTCGGATCCAGGCCGTTGCCGATCTGCAGCGCGCGCGCGCGTTCGGCGAGCCGTGCGACGAGCCTGTCCGCGACATCGCCGACGGCGACGGCAACCGAGATCGCCATGCACCTCTCGCCGGCCGACCCATAGGCGGCACCGACCAATGCGTCGACGACCTGGTCGAGATCGGCGTCCGGCATGACAACCAGGTGATTCTTGGCGCCGCCGAGCGCCTGAACACGCTTTCCGTGGCGCGTGCCCTCCGTATAGATGTACTCGGCGATCGGCGTCGAACCGACAAAGGAGAGCGCCTGAACATCCGCATGGGCAATCAGCGCGTCAACGGCGACCTTGTCACCTTGCACCACGTTGAAGACACCGTCGGGAAGGCCTGCCTGCTTCAGCAGTTCCGCCAAAAGGATGCTGGGCGACGGATCACGCTCGGACGGCTTCAATATGAAGGTGTTGCCGGTGGCCAGCGCGACCGGGAACATCCACATCGGCACCATGACCGGGAAATTGAACGGCGTGACGCCGGCGACGACGCCCAGCGGCTGGCGAAGGTTCCAGTTGTCAATGCCCCCGCCGATGTTGTCGGTATACTCTGACTTCAACAGATGCGGGATGCCGCAGGCGAACTCGACCACCTCGATACCGCGTGTGACCTCGCCTTTCGCATCCGAAAAGATCTTGCCGTGCTCGCGTGTGATCAGCCCGGCAAGCCGGTCGTGATTTTGATCGAGCAGCTCCTTGAACTTGAACAGCACGCGGGCGCGACGCAGCGGCGCGGTTTCCGACCAGGCTGGGAACGCGGCCTTGGCCGCAGCGACCGCGGCATCGACGTCGGCGGCGCTCCCCAGCGAAACCTCGCCACCGACGGAGCCAGTTGCCGGATTGAAGACATCCGCTGTCTTGTCGGAAGCCGCCGCCACCGATCCGCCGTTGATCCAGTGGCCAATTTTCCCAGGCTGCGGCCCGGCAACTCGGTTCATGATGCTTTCTCCACGTCCTGCCTTCCCGGCAAGTTCAAGACCCTGATTCCGCACGAGTTGAGCTTGCCGTGCGGGGCTTTTCTCATGCGTGAAGAATAGGCAATCCAAACAGAAAATCAGTCGGGAAGATTGCAAGCACCCTTGCATTCTTGCAACCTGACACGGGCGATGGCTCACCGTAGCTTTCCACAACGCGCTCGGCCTGACAGGCGCGTTGGTCAATCAATTTTCTACGGAGAGAGAGATATGGCGAGTGACGCCGCGTCTACGGAAATACGGCAAATCAAGGTCATCGAAAGAGACATTCTGGCTGAGGCGAACAGCCTCGCCAATCAGTTGACTCGGCACGTCGTGGCCGGTGCGGTGTTCAAGAATCCATTTGCCGGCAAGGGGGCAGCGACCGCTGAAGACCTCGACCGACTGGCGGCGATCTCTGTCGAGGTTGGAACACTCTTGACCAAACGCGCGCTGGAACGGTTCGCCGGTCTCGAGCGCCCCCGCGCCTATGGAAAGGCCGTGATTGTCGGCACAGGCGGGGAAACCGAGCATGGCGCGGCACTCATCCATCCCCGCATTGGCTTGGCTATGCGCAAGGGGCTAGGTGCAGGTCCGGCCCTTATTCCAGGGAATGCCAAGGTGGCGGCCGCTGGCACGTCGATCGACGTAATCTTCGGCGGAGCCGATGACGCATGGGATTACGACGCGATGGATGCCACGACCGTGTCGATCCCCGGCGCACCCGCGCCCGATGAGATCGCACTCTTCGTCGGTTTCGGCACCGCGCGCGTGAACGCCCGCGTGAAGGGAGCAAGCGCGGAAAGGGTCGCCGAGCTAGTGGCCGAAATCGCGGGAGAAAAAGAGTAGACCCGGTTCGGCGCGGCTCTCCACAAGCGATAAAACAGGCGAGCCGCACCGAACGTCCGCGCTTCCAGCCCGAATAGCAAGGCCATATCACCGGATCGGTTTACGGAGCCCATCAGACTCGGTAGGTTTCCCTGACGCAACAATGGGAGAGTCAGTTCGCCACTGCGATATGGGTACGAAACATCAGCCATTGACGCAGCTGGGATGGGATCACCTGCGTGTTCTGCTCGAAGTGGCCCGAACGGGAACGCTCCTGACGGCAGCCCGGAGACTGGGGGTCGATCAATCGACCGTCAGCCGGCGCCTTGCGCAGGTGGAGTTCAGTACCGGAGGAACGCTCTTCAAGCGTACGCGACAGGGTCTCTCCCTGACGCCGCGTGGCTGTGAGGTCGTTTCCCGGGTCGAGCGGATGGAAGCAGCTCTGATCGAGATCCAGGGTCTTACTGCCCAGGGCCAGGAACTGATCGGATGCGTGACGATTGCGTCCATGGAGGGCGTGGGATCCTTGTTGATCGCACGTTCGGTAAAGGCGCTTGCAGAGATCCATCCGCAGATCGAGGTCCATCTGATCACGACGTCGAACTACGTGGACCTCAACCGCCGCGAGGCGGATATTTTCGTCAGCTTCTTCGAACCGCCTGCTGCATCATTGGTCACACACAAGATCGCTGACATTCATTTCCATCTCTACGCAAGTGATGACTACCTGCAGGGCCGACGCATCGAAGGGCCCGACGATCTGGTTGACGACATGTTCATCGGATATATCGACGATCCGACATACCTGCCGTCGGCCCGATGGCTGGAGGACATCGTTCCCAACGCCAGGATCGGCTTTCGGGCGACGAGCATGTTCTCGCAGATGTACGCAGCCGAGGAAGGGCTTGGAATCGCCATGCTCCCCCCCTACTCGCGGGCCGAGGCGTTGGGGCTCAAGAAAATTGTTCCCGACAAGTTCGCTGTCGTCTCCCTGTTCATCAGCGTGCAGCAGGACCTGCAGTTCCTGCCGCATATACGTGCAGTTCATGATTCGCTCCTGGCCTATCTTGGTGAAACAGTGACCCTTTAGATTTCGAGATCTGCCCACCCTTCTCGGCCACAGTTGGGAGTGCGCTCAATACATCCGCGCTCCAGGGTAAGAGGCTGATGAAAGGCTTGGGTTGCATACAGGAGGCGACGTCCGCCTCGCCATTCGGGCTGAGGCGATCGCCGCGAGAGGCTGAGCATCCAAGCCTGCACGGCGTTTCTTTCGATGGCCTGCTGCCGGTTTCGTGGACACCGAGATAAGGTGTTTTGACGAAGTCGGAGCTGCGAATGCAGAGAAGGAGATTCCAGGGCGCGCTCGCCACTGGCCTGAACGGCCTTCATCCCGGTCATTGGCGTCTGCCCCTCACCTTTCCGAAAACGGACGCGATTCCGCAAAGGGCTGGGTAGGGCTGGACGACTGAAAATGGATGAAGGTCGGACCGGCAACTTTGGCAATCAGGTTGGCAGAGCCGCAGCAAGGCATCAAAGTGACCTGCACACGCCACGGGACCAGTGGAATGACGACGACCGCCTTCTTCTCCAAAATCCGCACCTATACCGAACTGTCCGAAGAGTCGGAGCACGCCTGGGCGTCTCTCCTGCGGCCGCGTCATTATCGCAAGGATGAAATCTTCATCCAGGCAGGCGACGTGCCCACCACTTATGCCTTTGTCGTCAAGGGTCTGCTCTGCCAGCACTATGTCGGTCGCGACGGCGATCTGATCATCAAGTATTTTTTCCCGGAGAACCGCATCGCCGCCTCGGTGAGCGCAACCATGCTGGGCGAACCCAGCCTCTTCACGATCACGGCCATCGAAGACAGCCATGTCCTCGAATATGACTTCGCAGCCTTCAAGGCGCTGGTTCACGCATATCCCGACGTCGCAGCCTTCTACATCGGCTACATGGAGCGTCACTGGATCATCGAAAAGGAGCCGGTGGAGATCGCGTTCCGCCATGACGATGCGATGCAGCGTTACCTCGATTTCATTCGCAAGGAGCCGGACCTTCACAAGCGCCTGAAGCAGCACCACATCGCCGCCTGGCTCGGCATTACGCCCGAGAGCCTCAGCCGCTTGCGCCGAAAGATCGCCTTTGGCCGCCTGGGCGAGCGGTAGCGCTTTCTTACCAAAGATCAATTCATCCGCTTTCCGATCGCTCTACTCCTCATGTCCAAGCGGTCGTCGTGACGGTCACGTCGACGCTTCAAACAAGAGGACATGAACCATGGCAAAGATGATTTTCGTGAGCCTGCCGGTTACCGAGCTGGCCAAGGCCGAAGCCTTCTACGGAGCACTCGGCTTCACCAAGAATCCACAGTTCAGCGATGAAGGCAGCGCCTGCATGGTCGTCTCGGAGACGATCCATGTCATGCTCCTCACCCACGCCAAATGGAAGACATTTACCAATCGCCCCATTGCACCGGCAAATTCAAGCGAAGTCTTGTTGGCATTGTCGTGCGACAGCCGAGACGCAGTCGATGCGATGAATGCGGCTGCGTCGGTGCACGGCGGAACTGCCGACGTCAACCCGCTCCAGGACCTTGGCTTCATGTACAACCGCAACCTCGCCGACCCCGACGGCCATGTCTGGGAAGCGGTGTTCATGGACATGAGCGCCATGCCGACGGCCTAGTGTCGATCAACCCGTCCGGAAATCGGACTGCTATCCGTCGCGAAAGTGGTCCGATTTCCATAGGTCGATTGCCAGGCCCGGCATCCGGCAGGCGGCCTCAAACCGGCCGGGCGGACAGCATGACTATGCTGCCAGAAGCCGGGAGGACAATCGGCGTCTGTAGCGTATATCCGGCAGGTGTGGTGCTCGACGGTAGCGGTCCTCCGCTACCAAATTATTCTTCATACGATTGATTTCTTTAAGAAAATCCGCAAACTATTCCTCTTGGCTAATTCGTCAAATGTGTGTTGACTGGATCAGCCGACTGATTTCAAACGGAATTTTCTAGCGGGGGTTCAATTCAAAGCGCTACCATTTGTGGCCCGCCCCGGCGCGTCCTGTTCTGGCTCTCGCGGACAATTGCCAGCCAAGGCGTCGCGGGTCTTATTCTGTGGTTTTGGCTGGGGCGGCGAGTCCAGGATAGAACTGTTTGTCCCGTCTCAGCTCGAAATGTAAACAATCGCGGTCTTGACCTTATAGTTCTGAATCGCGCATCGATTTTCGATAACAACTTAAAAGATATCCATTAATACTTATTTTAACTTCTAGTTTTTCCTGTGAATAAGGGCATTTATACACTATATTTGCCGTCGAAACCCTCAAAAGCATCTGCGACAATTGCCTCAATTTGCTGAACCTCGTCGTCCCGCAGTTTTTCAAACTCACCCGTTCGAAGCATAACCGCTGACAATTTGACCAGAAGGGAGCCAAAATGCCGTCAAAAGAGCTCTCGCGCGAGAACCTGTTCGCGCTGGTTTGGGAGAAGCCGACGCAGGAGGTGGCTAGCGAACTTGGCGTTTCGGATTTCGCAATCGCCAAGCAGTGCGCCCGTCCTCAGATTCCCAAACCGCAGCGAGGCTACTGGGCCAGGGTTCAATCCGGGCAGACGCCGGGATACGGTGTCAATCGGCGTTGCAACGGGACCCCTTAACGGCTCGCAAGAAGCCCCCTGTTGCTGGTTGCATAGGGTCAGCGTGCGCAGGTCCAGAGCTTTGACTCTAGCGCAGGGGCTTGCGGGCGCGGGTTGTTTGTCTTTTCGGCTTTAGCTTTGAGAGCAGTTTTGAAGCCAGAGCATGAATTGATTTGATCCTCCGCTTTCCGCTCCGGGCGGCCCACCTTCTCAGAACTGAAGGCTATAGCTGATGCTGGCGCCGTAACTCTCGTACCCGCCAGGACCAAGCCCGTCGTAGTCGAAATCGAACTTCAGCATGCCGCCATTCTCCGCCAGATAATCGAAACCGAATCTGAGGCCAGCGCGTGCGCCATCCGTGGACGGGACGATCGCCGCTGCGGCTCCGGAACCCGAAGTCTTGCTGAATATGAGCGGCAGCCCGGCCCGCAGCGTCAGCGCACCTGTGGACACGTCCACCGGGATCGCAGCGTCGAGGCTCAGTTCGACTGAACTCATGGCGATGGACTGGTCCGGGATGAGGTTACCCAGAGTGTCCGTATAAGCACGTTGCCGGTCGAAGGTATGCACCGCCTCCAGGCTTGGCGTCAGGGTGATCAGCCCCAGCTTCACATCCCCTTGGACCGTCACACCAAAGAGGCCGCGTTGCGTCCTGACGGTGTCGGTATAGGTGCTGAAGGGCGAATGCCTGTTTCGGCTCTGGCCGAGAAGCGCCCGGGCGCTGAAATACAGCGGTTGATCGGGCAACCGCCCGACCAGATAAGGTCCAGCCAGCCAACCCGTACCGGCTATGGAGGCGTCGTCGTTCATATGCGCCATGTGATCGACCTGGACCATCGCTCCGGCGGAGAGGTTCGGCGTCAGCTTGAAATGAGTGCCGGTGCTCAGTTGCCCGTAGCGGTTCTCGGCACCGTCGTTTTTCGACCATGAAGCGGAGATCTCAGCCCAGACCGGACTCGTCGGTCGCGTGGCGAAGTCGAGGTTGCCTCGGTCCGAGGTTGCCTGCGCATTGAGCGAACCGCTACCGTTCTTGCGATAGAGTGCGATCAGGTCCGGCTGGCGGCTGATAAGCTGCGTGGCGCGCGACTGCATGAAACGCGCCATCTGCTCCTGCGTTTCCCGCACGCTGATATCGGAGACGACAATCATGTCCGAGGCGAGGTTTGGATTGCCTGCGGCGTCATTTGCAACCGCCGCCGGCACTGAAATCGACACATCGCCCTGCCCGGAAGCGACAATCGTGGCGTGATAAACGGCTGCCGCCCCCGTCAGCGATTGAACGCGCCCGTTCCGAACGGAAAGACCTCCGCTGGAAAAGCCAAGAACCGGCTCTGAAAAGATGATCTCCACCATGACGGAGCCACCTGCGAAAACCTCAGTGGTCGGTCCACTCACTGATACGCTCGGCGGCGTCGTATCGTCCGGCGCGGTGACCGTCACCGTCACCGTGTCCGTCGCCGTCGCGATCCCGTCATCCACCTCGAGCTCGAAGGTCAGAACCGCATCCGCGTCGCCGACCGACAGCGTCGGCGCCGTGAAGCCCGGCGTCGCCGTCGTGCCACCCGTCAGCGTCACCGACGTGCCACCCGTCTGCGTCCACGCATAGGCAAGGCTCTGGCCGGCATCGTTCGACGACGAGCCCGAACCGTCCAGCGTCACCGACGCAGCCGACGCCACCGTCTGGTCGTCACCCGCCTCCGCCGTCGGCGCGGTGTTGGTGTCGGTGCCGGTTCCGGAAATGGCGAATGTGTAAACGGGCTCGTCTTCAGCGTCGCTCTGAATTTCGACGGTTGCATTTTTTACCCCCGGCGATGCGACGGGATCGAAACGTATCGTGAAATTGCCGGCCCCTCCTGCTGCAATCGCCGAAGGTGGTGTCGAAACGATCGAGAAAGATGCGATATCCGGACCACCGAGGCTGGTGGAAGAAATGCCGAGCGTGCCGGTTCCGGTGTTTTGAATGGTGAAAGTGTTTTCCTGAAACGCGCTACCGCCGGCAACGACACCGCCGAAGTCGGTGCCATCCGAGGTTTGCGTGCCTGTAGACCCGCTTGCGATATTCACCCCGTTGCCGCTGAGCTGGATCTCCGGCCTCGGGACGCAATCCGGATCTCCTTCCATGTTCAGGAAAACATAGCCCTGAATACCAATGCCCGTAGCATCAGGGGGAAGAAGCGGGCTTTGGGTAATCGACCAGGTGCCCCCCGTATCCCAAGTATCATACAAACCGAAATACATGCGCGACCCCGAGGTCATGTAGTCGGCGCCGACGTTCACTGTCGTGGTCTGAGTGGGCAATTGGCCGGTTGGCGCAAAGCCTGCCGAACCCAAATGGGCTGAGGATGATGCGGCTTCACGCCACACCTCCAAACCGATGGTCCTGCCGGGACTGGCATCCGTATTGAAAGCGGTCCAGTTGACGGATACGGACGTCCATGTAGCGTTGGCATAAGGGCCCGCTATACAGGCGCCATCTCCACCGGCAGGGAAGCTTGGCGATACCGAGGGGTTTGTCCAATCGGCCCTCGCTGCATCGACGCCTGAAAACATGACCAGCACAAGCGCAGCGATGAGCATTGGCATACGAGCGGCGGGCATGCGCTCCAGACGGCCAACACGAACTCCGCGGGACCGCGCTCTTGCGCACACGCCAGACAGGATCCTCAGCATCAGTCGCCCCCTCACTGACACGACGATGCTCGAATTTCGTCCGCCGCGCCTGACTTGCCCGCGGTCGAACCGTTATCCTTTCGAGCGCCATTACGTTAAGTACAGAGGGTTCGGTCTCCGATTCCACCTACCAATTCTGACCAATTCTGATGAAATCAGACGACGGGCGTTCTCATTGCGCAACTGATCGTGAGAATGCGTCGATCAAACCGCTATTGGCGGCCGAGAAACTTGCGGCGTCCTGCGACATCGGCAACAAAAGCCCATGCTGAATCTCAAGACGCTGCTGCTGCTGGAATTTTGCACGACAACCCTGCAGGCAATCGCCTGGCTCCTGGTCTGGCGATCCTGGCGTCACCTCTTCGAACTGAAGGTCATCGCAACCGGCTTCATTGCCATCGCCCTGGGACTGCTCCTCCTGTTACAGCGCGGCCCGGATCCCGCCGCATGGCGGATTCTGACCGACAATACGGTGATCAAGATCGGACTGGTGCTTCTCGCCGACGGCATGGCCCGGTTTCTCGGCCAGCCGAGATGCCTGAAGATCGGCATCGTCTGTCTGGCCGCGCACCTTGTCTTCTGGTCCCTCGCCGTGACGATGGCGCCGGAGAACCTCGCCCTGCGCATCCACGCATCGACGGCATTTACCGTCGTGATGATGGGTGTCATGATCCGGACGCTTTATGCGGACCGAAGCCAGCCCAGCTTCCTGCGCTGTATCACGATCGCTCTCCTGGCGGAATATGTCGGTGCCAGCCTGCTCCAAAGCGCGCTGGTCTATTGGTATCCGGCGACGGTCGCCAACCAGCCGGTCCTGAGCGACATCAATGCCTGGTACTTCTTTCAGGGCCACCTCTTCATCGTCGGCTTCTTCATCTGTCTTCTCTTCATGGTCGGCATGCGTCTCTCTCTGGACCTCAGGGACCGCAACGCGACACTCGCCCAGGAAGTGACCGAACGGCGCCGCCTCGAAGACGAACTGTCCGCGAGCCTGGACGCGGAGAAGGCCGCCCGTCAGGAGCAGCGGCAGCTCATACGGATGGTCAGTCATGAGTTCCGCACGCCATTGGCCGCGATACGCTACGCCACCGAAATGCTGGAAGCGGTGATCAAACACCCACCGGACGCGGTCTCGAAACGCCTGCGGGGCATCGACGCGGCGGTATCCCGCATGACCATGCTCATGGACCGGTTCCTGTCCACCGAGAGGCAGGTGGAAGGCGTACTGAGGATCGAGGCGCTGGACGTTGCCGGACTGGCGCAGGATGTCCAACGGCACTTCGACCAGGTCGGTTTGGGCGGGCGGTTGCATTTCTCATCGATCGAAAATGTCGCAGACTACTGGGCGGACGTTGAAATGCTGCGGACGGTTGTCGTCAATCTGGTCGACAACGCACTCAAATACTCGCCCCACGAAACACCCGTGGAGATCGCCTTCTTTACCCGAAACAAGCTGCTCATCATCACAGTCGCCGACCGCGGCATTGGGGTTCCCGAGGATGAACTGGGCCATGTGGGCCGCCGCTTCTTCCGCGCCTCCAACGCAAAGAGCAGGATTGGCAACGGCCTGGGGTTTCATACATCCGGGCAATTGCTTGAATATCATAAGGGAACTGTGGAGCTGCGACCGCGCGATGGCGGAGGGACTGTCGCCACCGTGCGTTTGCCCATGCCGGGCCTTGCGCCCGAAAGTGAAGCAGAGCGCAGGGAGGTGGAACGCGCATGAGCCGGATTCTCATCGTCGAGGACGAAGAGGCCTTGCGAGGCGATCTGGTCGACTACATGTGTCTGCAAGACTTCGAAGCGAGCGGGGTCGGCACCGCCGCTGAACTCCTGGACATACTACGGGGAGATGTCCTTCCGCACGTGGTGATCCTCGACATCGCCTTGCCGGACGGCAACGGGTTCAAGCTTGCCGGGACGATCCGCGCCCAGCTGGATTGCGGGATCATCATGCTCACGGCGCACGGCGACACCGAAAGCCGGGTGCGCGGCTTCGACAGCGGAGCGGACATCTACCTGGTCAAGCACACCCCCCTGCGCGAGATCACCGCGGCGGTTCACAGCCTGCTGCGCCGACTGCCGCAGGACCAGGCGGCCGAAGATGCGCCCGCGGCCTGGGTTCTCGATGCGGTCGGCTGGACGTTGCTCGCACCGGACGGACAAGCGGTGAAGCTGACCGCGACCGAAAACACGTTCGTCGGAGCACTGATCGCAAACGCCGGCCAGCCATGTGCGAGAGAAGACCTGGCCAGCATCCTTTCCAGGCGGCAGACCCAGTTCGACAACCGCCATCTGGACGCGGTGGCAAGCCGCCTGCGGCGCAAGATACTCGACCAGACCAACATCGATCCGCCGATAAAATCGGTCTACGGTATCGGATATTCCTTCAGCGCCGTCGGCAAGATCGGCAATACACATTCCGGGTGAATTGTGACGGAGGTGGGGAACCGATCAAATGCGCGTCCCATCGCGCATAATGCGGTAATGCGGTAATGCGGTCGGCATAATTCCGGACCTGAGACTTCATCGCAACTGTCCGCATCCTTTAGCCGGAATCCGGCGCTGGATCGATGGCCAAACGGAGCGATCTAAGGCCTTTCTGCGAAACCGGCCATTTCGCTACTGGGCCAAACAAGTCATGCGGCAAGCATACCTACGCCGCCAGAAGCCGAGAGAACAATCGGAGCCTGTAGCGTATATCCGGTAGGTGTGGGGATTGGCGGTAGCGGTCCCTGGACTCGATACCCCAACGTTGGATCTCCTACGCTGGAGCACGCCAGAGCGACATCATCCTCCTCGACCGAACTGGCCTACATGCTACCTCCGCAGGCGGGCCCGCACGTGACTGCGTCGCGCCCTTCATGTCTGTCATTCGCACAGCCGCGATACACCACCAATAGAGAGAATTCTCAGCGCTGTGGGCTGATACCTTCAGACATTACTTAAACTAAGCCGCGAGCAATCCCACCCCTCATATCTTTCGGTGGATGAGCATCCACACGACAAAGAACGCTCCGGCTGAGCTCGTCGCGATGCCGATGGGCAGTTCCTGCGGCGGCACCAAGGTGCGGGCAGACAGGTCGCTGGCAAGAAGCAGCGTCGCACCGAACCTCGCGCAGGTGGTCACAAGCCTAAGGTGGAGCTGACCTGCGGCCCGGCGGGCGAGATGCGGGATCATCAGCCCGACGATACCGATGACGCCCGCCACCGCGACCAGGATGGCCGTGGTGAAGGCGGCCGCCACAAAGGTGAGCATGCGAAAACGGACCACCTGCGCACCGAGGCTTTCGGCCGTGCTCCCGCCGGCGCGGAAGGCGTCGAGCTTGCGGTGGTTCCTGAGCGCAAAGGCAACGATGCCGGCCGCGCCGAACGCCGCCAGCCCGATGTTGTCCCAGCGGGCGAGCCCAAGCCCGCCCATCGGCCAGAACAAGCCGCTCGGGACCATGACCGCTGATGCGGTTGACCAGCAGCAGCACGATCACGGCCGCCAGCATGCCGCCGGTGAAAGCGGCCACCGGCAGCGTCCAGATGCCGAAGCGGTCGCCGAAGACGGTGATGACCGACACGGCACCCGCCGCAGCGCCACCCGACAGGGAGCCAATTGTGCGGTCGAGCATCCCCCGGAGACCAGTTTGCGCCAGCGCATAAACAACAATGTCGCGTTCCTCGCTTTTTCTGCGCAGGCCGGCGTGGGGAACTCTGCCAAGTTCCACATAGTCGATCACTGTCAGGCGAGGGTGTGCCTGATCCGATTGACCTACGACGGCGATATTCCGGGCGCGTTCGACAGCCGCAATCTGGTCGAGAGAGCTGCCTGCAAGCCTGACCTCTCCCGAACTCGACTGAAGCAATCCCGCGAGCATTCCGAGCAAAGTCGTCTTGCCGGCCCCGTTCGGCCCAATGATGGCCAGCCTATCAGCCGCCTCAACGGTCAGGCTCACACCGTCCACAAGGCTAATCCCGGTCGCGGAACAAAAAACCGAGATCACGCGCCTCAAGCAGAATCGAGCTCATTGTGTGGCCACCGTACCAAGGAGCGCGGGAATGCGAGCGAGCGTCTTGTCTTTCAGCCCGGGCGCCCTGCTGCTCGCCGGCGCAGCAGCGGGTGCAGACGACTATAAAGTGCCGGGTCGAGGCATCACCGCCCGTGGCCTTCGTATTCAGGCGCTCGCCAGCTTCCGAATGGAACCTGAGCGGCGCGTGCGTGGTCATGCCGCGCTGCGTTCCCAGCTCGGGAACGGGTCCGGAAGGTCGCGCCAGCGGCCGACCATGAAGTCGGTCTCCGGCACGAGGCAAGCATCGAGTTCAGCTCGGATTTTTGCCTCTTCCATAGGATCGCAGCCGATAAAGACGATCTCCTGTCGCCGGTCGCCCCAGACGGGATCGAGATAAGGCTTCATGGCCATGTGCCATTCGGGATGGTCGGGCCATTGATGCTTCGGCACGGAGGCCCACCACAAGCCGCGCTTACCCGTCCGGATCAGAGCGCCTGCCTGGCTGATCTCGCCGACATAATGCGGGCGCGTCGCCAGCCAGAAGAAGCCCTTGGCCCGCACCACGCCCGGCCACGCGCGGTTTATGAATGCCTTCAGCTTCAGCGGATCGAATGGCCGCCGCTCGCGATAGACGAAGGAACGGATACCGTACTCCTCGGTCTCGGGCACGTGGTCCTTGAAGCCGTTCAGCTCCTTGAACCAGAGCGGATGCTGCTCGGCCTTCTCGAAGTCGAAACGACCGGTATTCAGGACCTTATCCAGCGGTACCTTCGCGAAGTCCGTCTCCATCAGTTCCGCGTCTGGATTGAGCGAGCGGACAATTTTTCGTGCAAGGTCGAGTTCGGAGGCGGGCGTGTCCGACACCTTGTTGAGTACGATCACGTCGGCGAACTCGATCTGCTCGACCAGAAGGTCGACCAGGGCGCGGTCGTCCCCCTCGCCTGCGATTTCGCCGCGGTCGCGCAGAAAATCCTGTGAGGAATAGTCCTTCAGAAGATTGGCGGCATCGACGACTGTGACCATCGTGTCGAGACGCGCAACGTCGGACAAGCTTTCGCCGCTCTCGTCGCGAAAATCGAAGGTGGTGGCCACCGGCAGCGGCTCGGCAATGCCCGTGCCCTCGATCAGCAGATAGTCGAAGCGGCCTTCCTGCGAGAGCTGGCGAACCTCCTTCAAGAGATCGTCGCGCAGGGTGCAGCAGATGCAGCCATTGGTCATCTCGACCAGTTGTTCGTCGGTGCGCGAGAGGTTCGCGCCGCCGTCGCGCACGAGGGCAGCGTCGATGTTCACCTCGCTCATGTCGTTGACGATGACGGCGACACGGCGCCCCTCGCGGTTGTTCAGCACATGGTTGAGCAGCGTGGTCTTGCCTGCCCCGAGGAAACCGGAAAGAACGGTGACCGGCAGGCGATTGGAGGATGTGGCTGCGGCAGGCATGGCGGCCTCTCTGTCTTGGGAAAGATTCGGCTTGGGGAAAATCCGGGCAGCGCGCCCGGCCATGAGTGGCCGGGCGCAGGCGAAGAGGGGCGCCGCGGTCAGTGCGCCATCATCTCTTCGACGATCTCCTTTGCGCGCAGCGAAGAAGGATAGTAGGTCGGCCAGTTCGTTACTTCCTCCAGAAGGGCGGCGCGGTCGTTGCCCCAATAGAGGTGGTAATGGTCAGCCTTTGCCGGGGCGATCTTGTGATCGCTGAACTGGATGAACTCCGGCGCGTCGGCATCACCCTCCACCTTCTTGAAGATGAAGCGCACGCCACGGTTGCCCTTCTTGTATGTCAGGATCTCGCGACCGTCGCTTGCATAACGGGCCTCAAGCGGCTTCCCGTCCTCGAAAAACGTCACCATATCGCCAGCGATCACGATACGTTCGACATTGGTTCGGTAGCCGATCTCGTAATAGGCCTTGTGCTCGTCGGCAGTCTGGTCGCCGCTTTCGGCCTTGTGAGCCATCACCGGATCGAGCGTCCCGTCCTGCAGATAGGGGTAGACCGACTGCCAATCCCCGACCCAATCCGACAAAGCGCGGTCCTTGATCTGGCCGTCCTCGAAATAGCCTTTGTAGATCTGGTCATCACCGTGGCTGTGAGCATGCTCGTGAGCGTGCCCGTGGGCATGGGCCTCCTCACTATTGTGGTCGTGGACCTTACCGCTTCCGCCGACGGCAACGATGTTGAAGGGCTTACCTTCGACGGCAATTTCGCCGGCTTCCTCGAAGGTTTCGGCATTCACCAGATGCAGCTTGGCATTCAGCGGATCGGTGACGATAACGTTGTCGCCGGCGACCGCCACGCGCGGACGCGGATCGCTCCAGTGTCCGTCCATCGAATAGGGGTCGGTCACCTTCAGCGACTGCGCAATCTTGCCGTCGAGCACATCGACCTTGTGAAGCTGGCCGTCCTCGGTCATCACATAGGCAAAGCGCGAGCGGATCGGATCGACAGTGAAATGCACCCTGCGCGTGGGAAGCTGCACCAGCTGGAAGCCGTTTTCACCCTCGGACGGATCGATGATGACGATGCGATCGGCACCATAGTTTCCGATGAAATACTGCAGTCCCTTGCCGCCGATCAGAGTCGAGGAACTGCCCTCGGGGAGTGATGACGCGTAGGGCAAGTGCTCGATGGTCGGCGCACCCCTGTCCTGCTTGATGACAAGCAGGCCGGTGTCGCAGGCGAGTGCATAGAGGCTGCCGGAGCCGGCTGAACCGTGCAGGCCCGGGCATGCCACATCCGCGCCGACGGTGTTGCCCTCAAAGTCGACCACGCGCGCGCCGATCGGCCGCTTCGACGCGTCTTCGGGGTTGGGGATCGAGACGACGACATGGTTCTGGAAAGGAACCGCAACGCCGTGATGCGGCGCGACCACATTGGCCGTGCGAACCTCCAGCTTTTCGTCGAGGACGGCCTTTTCCGTGAAGACGCGGACTTCGTCCTCGCCGTCGAACCATTGTGCGATGCTGCCTTGGACTTCCACGAAATGCGCCGGCTTGGCGCCGTCAATGTGGACATTCAGCAGTTCTGCGTCATCGACGTCGACGTCGCCATGATCGCCGTGGTCGCGGAAGGCGATGCCGCTCTTGATCGCATTGACCTCGCCGGCTGCCCCCTGGATCGCAAACACGGTCTCCCCACTGGACGAACGGTAAAGGGACGCAGGCCCCTCGATCGTAAAGGTGTCGAGCAGGTCGCCGTCGAGCGCATCGATAACCTTCACGACCGGTTCGGCGTGGTCCGAAACGAACAGCCGCCAGGCAGTCACGTCGTCCTCGTCGGCGAATGCAGTGCCACCACCAAACGTTGCGGCGATGGCAAGCGCCGAGGCACTCAGGATCAAACGTCTCATTCTTCTCTCCTTCTTTACGATATTACGTTACATGCACAGGCGCAGATGGGCCTGTATTCGTGGGCGTTCAGTTGCCAATGATCGCCGCGCCGAGCGTGGTGACGTTGTGGCGCATCAGATCGACATAGGTGGGCGCCGGTCCGTCGGCTGGCGAAAGCGCATCGGAATAGAGCGTGCCGCCGAGCGTTAGACCGGCTTCCGAGGCAATCTGCTCGACGAGGCGTGTGTCGGAGATGTTCTCCGCGAAGACGGCTGCTGCCCGCTTCTCGCGGATCTCGCGAATGAGCGAGGCAACATCCGCCGCGGAGGCTTCCGATTCCGTGGACACACCCTGTGGAGCAAGGAAAGTCACGCCGTAATCGCGCTCGAAATAGCGAAAGGCATTGTGCGCGACGACTGCGACACGCCGGTCTTCCGGAATGACATCCACGGCCTGCCTGATCTCCGTGTCGAGAACGGTCAGTTCATCGAGATAGGCTGCGGTGTTCGCCTCATAGGTCGAGCAACCTGCAGCATCGGCGGCGCAAAAAGTGCTGGCAATGTTCTCGACATAGACCTTCGCGTTCGAGATCGACTGCCAGGCATGAGGATCGTTCGGCGCGGCGTGGAATATCGCCTCGCCGTTCACGTAGTGGTAGTGACCGCCATCAGGATCATGAACGATATCCGCACCGTCGGTCAGTGTCGCAATCGCTGCCGATGTGCCGCTTGCCTCGACGAGGCGCTGAAGGAAGCCCTCGAACAACAGTCCATTCACCAGCACGACATCGGCACGCGCCAAGGCGATGGCGTCGGCCGGCTTCGGCTCGTAGACATGCGCGTCGCTGTTGGGGCCGACCAGCGTCCTGAGTTCGATCCGGTCGCCACCGACGACGCGCGCGAAGTCGCCGATGATGGAGAAAGTGGCGACCACGGATAGTTTTTCCGCCTCGGCACGCGCCGGAAGGGAAAAGGAGGAAATCCCCACAACAATCAGCGCGGTGGCAAGCCTGGTTGGTTTCATCTTTGTCATACTGATACCCTGTGATTGTCAGGCGGTGCGGTGCGCGATGCGCCGGCGACGGGTGAGCAGTACCCCGCGCGGGCTCCCGATGACGGACGCGAAATAGGCCACGCCTGCCGAAAGAATGATTGCCGGACCTGAAGGCAGCGAGGCATGGTAGGAAAGCAGCAGTCCTGACACCGACGACAGTAGTCCGATCGCGATCGCCAGCAGGCTCATGACCTCGATTCTCTGGGTCCAGAAGCGCGCAGCGGCGGCCGGCAGGATCATCAGCCCGACCGAAAGCAGGGTTCCGAGCGCCTGGAAACCCGCCACGAGGTTGATGACCACCAGCCCCAGAAAAATGAAATGCACGGGCGAACCGAGCCGCGACACCGAGCGCAGGAAAAGGGGATCGAGGCATTCGGCGACGAGCGCCCGCCAGAAGATGCCGAAAGTGCCGAGCGTGAGCGCCGCGACCAGGCCGATCAGCATCAGCGCGTCGTTGTTCAGCGCGAGGACCGTTCCAAACAGCACATGCATCAGGTCGACGCTTGAGCCGCGCAGCGACACCATCAGCACGCCGAGCGACAGCGAGATCAGGTAGAAGGCAGCCATGGAGGCGTCTTCCTTCTGGATCGTCAGCCGGGCGACCGCACCGGCGCCGAGCGCGACGACGATGCCGGCGATCAGCCCGCCGATGGTCATCGGTACGATCTGCAGGCCATAGAGCAGGAAACCGGCGGCCGCGCCCGGCAGGATCGCGTGCGCCATGGCGTCCCCTGTCAGGCTCATGCGCCGAAGCATCAGGAACACGCCGACCGGGCAGGCGCTGAGGGACAGCATCAGCGCGCCTGCCAGTGCCCGCTGCATGAAAGCGAACTCTACAAAAGGCGCAATCACGTAGTCATGAAATCCAAGCATCAGGCCGCGCCCCTTCGGTTGGCGTGGTCCAAATCGTCATGACTGTGTACGTCATCGCTGTGTGCATGAGCTGGATTGACGTGGTTATGGCCCTTGTCAGACGCGCACCATGGCGCGTTCTCGTCCCATGCCTCGTGGAACTGCCGCGCACGCAGGAGATTTTCTGATGCAAGCGTCTTGCGGGCGTCACCCCAGGCCACCGGTCGGCGGGCGAGCAGCAGCGCTTCCGGGAAATGTTCGCGCACGAGATCGAGGTCATGGACGACGACCATGATCGTGCGGCTCTCGTCGTGCCAGCGTTTGATGAGGTCGATCAGGTCGGTGACCGTCCGCGCGTCAATGGCGTTGAACGGCTCGTCAAGGAGGATCAGGTCCGCGTCCTGAACCAGCACGCGCGCGAACAGGGCACGCTGCAGCTGCCCGCCCGAAAGCGTGTCGATCGGGCGATTCTCGAAGCCTTTGAGCCCCACCCCCGAGAGCGCCTTTGCAACCGCTTCGCGGTCCTCGGGGCGATAGCGGCCGAGAAGACCGCGCCGAGGCCACAGGCCGAGCGAGACCAGATCGACGACGCGAGCCGGAAAGGACCGGTCCAGCTCCGACTGCTGCGGCAGATAGGCCAGAGTAACGTCGGATGCGACTTTGCAGGCCCCTGCCATCGGCTTGAGTACGCCGACAATGCCTTTCATCAGGGTCGACTTGCCGGATCCATTGGCCCCAACGATTGCCGTAAGCGACCCCTTGGCGACCGCTCCGTTCAGGTGATGCACTGCGGGATGGCTATTGTAGCCCAGCGTCAGGTCATCAAGGGTTACGCATGCAGACATTTCGCTTCCGTCCTCGTCGAAGCCGGTCGGCTCCAGCCTTGACGACCGACTATGTTATGTTAGAACATTCGTCAATGAAAAATGTTATAGCATAACAAATGACCGCTGCTGTTACCGTGATCGCGCCTGCCAACCGCCGACATGGGCGCAATCGCCAGCTCGTGCTCGATGCCCTGGAGCGGGCGCAAAAGCCAATGGGGGCCTATGAACTTCTCGAGCTTTTGCGCAATGATGGGCTACGCTCCCCGCTCCAGGTCTACCGGGCCCTGGAACAGCTCATCGATGATGGAACTGTCCACAAGATCGAAAGCCTGAGCGCTTTCGCACTTTGCACACACGCAGAGTGCGGCAATCATGGTCACGCGGCTTTTGCGATCTGCAGAGCCTGTGGGCGAACCAGTGAATTCCACGATGCAGTGCTGGACCGCATCCTGCGACGGCTCGCCAGGAAAGAGGGCTTTCGCACAACAGCAACCACGGTGGAACTCTCGGGATTGTGCGAGAGCTGCGCAAATGGATAAGACGCCGGTTTTCGTCCTGACAGGGTTTCTGGGGGCTGGAAAATCCACGCTTCTCAATCGCGTTCTCGCAGATCCGACCTTCGCCGACACCGCCATCATCATCAACGAATTCGGCGATGTCGCGCTCGACCATGATCTCGTGCGTATCGGCAAGACCCAGCTTGCCCGTACCACAACGGGATGCCTCTGCTGTACGGTCGGCAGCGACGTTCGCTCGACGCTGCACGAGCTCCACGTCCTCGCGCAGGCGGGCGAATTTTCCTTCAACCGTGTCATCATCGAGACCACTGGACTTGCCGATCCAGCGCCGCTCGTGAATCAACTCATGCTCGGCGGTGCGGCTGCGCTCGGCATGCGCGACCATCTTGTCGCGCGGAACTTTGAGCTTGCCGGGCTCATCAACCTCGTCGACATCATCGCCGGCGAGCTGTCGATCGAGAACCATTTTGAGGCGGCCAAACAGGTAGCTTTCGCCGATCGTATTGTGCTGACCAAGACTGATCTTGCGCGCGATCCTGTCTCGGTCCGGGACATTGAGCGGCTCAAGGAAAGCCTTTCGACACTCAATCCAGCCGCCACGATCGACAATGCGCACCAATCAGGTTTCGATCCGGCCGTTCTCTTCCAGCGACGTGCCTACGCACCCGCCTCGCTCGGCGATGACGTGG
The DNA here is from genome assembly GCF_001050155.1 of Nitratireductor soli. GTDB lineage: Bacteria > Pseudomonadota > Alphaproteobacteria > Rhizobiales > Rhizobiaceae > Nitratireductor > Nitratireductor soli. Next base: position 207,560 of record NZ_LFVY01000008.1, on the reverse strand, counting down.
TCGGATGGCTGGCACTGGAGGAAGCTGTCCGGAGTGACCGGGGTCACGGCCCAACGGCGGCCAACATATCCGAAGCGTCTCGCTTGGCACGCCACAGCGGACGAATCCGTACCTTCGCGATCACCCGCGCCGAACCCATAGGACGCGATGCGTTCGGCAGGTTCCTTAGCCTCCTTTCAATGTCGGCGGGCCCTCGCCTGCTGCGCGTCAAGGGCCTGGTGCTGGACCGGGACGACCCGGAGCGGCCACGCGTCATCCATGTCGTCCAACACGCTGTCTATCCTCCGACCATCCTAGACGCATGGCCCGGTGAAGATCGCCAGACCCGTCTTGTCTTCATCACTGACGGCATCGATCCGGAACCGGTGCGGCAGCTTTTTGAAGCCGCCCTCGACGGCAAGCCAATCAAGGCAGGCCGGGCGTTGAGGCAACTCGCCTCGCTCGTCGCAGACACTTTCCGCTCAGGCGCGGCCCAATTGACGCGTGCTTTGACGGATTGACCATACCGAAACAACTCAGGAGCCGATCATGTCCGCCCAACCTGCCCAACAAACGCCTGTCACCGTGCTTACCGGCTATCTCGGCGCCGGCAAGACGACGCTCCTGAACCGCATTCTCTCCGAACAGCACGGCAAGAAATACGCCGTCATCGTCAACGAGTTCGGCGAGGTGGGCATCGACAACGACCTCATCGTCGACGCCGACGAGGAAGTGTTCGAGATGAACAATGGCTGCATCTGCTGCACCGTGCGCGGAGACCTGATCCGGATCATCGAGGGCCTCATGCGCCGCAAGGATCGCTTTGACGCCATCCTTGTGGAGACGACGGGTCTGGCCGATCCGGCACCGGTCGCCCAGACATTCTTCGTCGACGACGAGGTGCGCCAGAAGACCAAGCTCGACGCGATCGTCACCATTGTCGATGCCAAGCACCTGCTCGGCGAGATCGATCGCGCTCACGAGGCGCAGGAGCAGCTCGCATTCGCCGACATCGTCATTCTCAACAAGATGGATCTGGTGACGCCTGAGGAACTATCCTCAGTCAAGGCCCGCATCCGCAAGATCAATCCGACAGCGACGATCAGGCAGTCGACGCGCTGCGACGTGCCCCTAGACCAGGTTCTCAATCGCGGTGCCTTCGATCTCGATCGCGTTCTTGAGTTCGAGCCGGACTTCCTCGACGGAGACCACGACCATGACCACGACGACCATGTCACGAGCTTTTCGCTGGTGACCGAGCGGCCGCTCGATCCCAGAAAATTCCTGCCTTGGGTGCAGATGATCACGCAGCGCTTCGGCATCGACATCCTGCGCATGAAGGGAATCATCTCCTTCAAGGATGACGACGACCGCTTCGTCGTCCAGGCCGTCCATATGCTGCTCGAAGGCGATCACCAGCGCCCATGGAAGGACGAGGAGCCGCGCGTCAGTCGGCTCGTTTTCATCGGCCGCAACCTGCCGAAAGATGTGATTGAGGACGGCTTCCTCAAATGCCGGGCCGAACCGGACGCAGTGACGATCACCGCGTAGGCCAAAGCCTTGTTGGCCGGCCGGCTCCCTTGAAATCGAGGAAGGCCAAGCCGGCATTGAGGAGTGGAGACAGGCATGAACCACCTCGCCAACCCCTTCGCGCCACGCCGTGCACTGCCGGACAGGACCCGGCAGATCAAGGTGTGGGTGCGCGAACTTTTTGACCTGGACGAGGCAGTTGTCGTCTCGCTCACCGAGCTCGCCTGCCGGGACGATGGCTGTCCCGATATCGAGACGGTCATCGGCATCATGCGGCCGGGCCAGCCGATCGAGATCATCCGCTTCCATAAGCCCATCTCGGAGATCATCGAAGATGACCTCCAGGCACTGCCTTCCTGACTGCCGAACTCATCCGCGCGGCCAATGGCCGGAAAGCAGATCATGCATTAAGACCGAAACTGGACCACCTCATAGGGGCAGGCCAAGATCACCCCTCTCGTTCCTGGTGCTTTATGACGCTGCCAGGCCGGTGAACGCGGGCGATCTCCAGCGCAAGCTCGTGTGTCTTTCGGCGGAGTTCCGGCGGTGCAACGACTTCGAAATTGGCGCCGAACCAAAGGAAAAGCTCGGCGGCGTTGTCGATGCTTTCGATCGGCACTTCGGCCGTCCGCCAGCCATCGCCATCGGGTTCGGCGGCACGCACGGCATCCTCGATGGCGCTGCCGAGCATGCCGAGACGACGCATTCCCGCCGGCGCGACACGGATCGTGGCCGAGAGCCGGTTCAGGCTGCGCTCGAACGCCTCGCGGTTGGCGTTCCAGAAATCGGCCAGCACGAAGCCGGCTGGCCGTCGAACCGGTTCCTCAATGGCTGCGGCCTCCGCTATTCCCGAAGCGCGATAGGTGCGCGGATGGCCGTTTGCCCCGGCCACCAGATACCAGATGCCGGCCTTGAGCACGAGGCCGAGCGGATCGACGGTGCGCGTCACGTTGTTCTTCCAGCTTTCGTAGCGGATCCGCAGCCTTTGCCCTTCGAGCGTGGCCCTCGCCACGGTGTCGAGGTGACGAGGCCGCGGCGGCTGCCGATACCACACGGTCGGGTCCAGATGAATCCGGTCTGCGAGGCTGTCCGCCGGCCCCCGCGACATAGTGGCGGCCTGAAGCTTCAGCTTGGCCATGGTGGCCACCTCGCCGAGGCCCGCAAGATCGGTCGCCTGCGGAAAGCCGGCCAGAAAAAGCGCCTGGGCCTCCTCGGACGTCAGCCCTGTGAGCCCGGCCCGATAGCCTTCCAGAAGCGAGAACCCGCCGCCCGGCCCGCTGTCGCCGTAGATTGGAATGCCGGCTGCACTCAACTCGTCCACGTCGCGATAGATCGTGCGGACCGAGACCTCGAATTCGTCGGCCAGCGCCTGCGCGCTCAGGCGACCGCGCACCTGCAGCAGAAGGAGAATGGAAAGGAGGCGGTGCGCTCGCATAAAAAGAAAGCTAGCAGAAAATCCCTGACAAAGGATGTCAGGGTGAGGCTGTTATTGAAAGCCTTCCGCAATGCGATGGAGGGAATAGAGATGACGCATGATCAGGTTCGCGCCGACCCGACCGACTGGGATTGGCTCGTCGGCCACTGGACGGTCCATCACCGCAAGCTCAAGGAACGACTGGTGGGCAGCACGGAATGGCTCACCTTCGAGGGAACCTGCATCAACTGGCCATTGCTCGGCGGGCACGGCAATGTCGATGACAACGTTTTCCATACTGCCGACGGCACCTATCGCGGCGTCGGCTTGCGCGCGCTCGATCCCGATACGGGCCTGTGGTCGATCTGGTGGCTGGATTCGCGGGCGCCTGACCGGCTCGATGTGCCGGTGCGCGGCGGCTTCAGGGATGGCGTCGGCATTTTCCAGTGCGAGGACCAATGGAACGGCACACCGGTGACGGTCCGCTTTCGCTGGTCGAAGATCACCGGGAAGACGGCCGTGTGGGACCAGGCCTTCTCGACCGACGGCGGCAACAGCTGGGAAAGCAACTGGGTGATGGAATTTACCAGGGAGGTAGTTGAAGGCGGGCCGCGCAACAACGATGTTCCTGGACATCCAAAACAAAAAGCGCCCGCTTCATAGAAGCGGCGAAGGAAGCTGACCATGGCCAACTATATCGATGAATTCATCATGTTCGGCGCCGGCCTGTGGATGGCGTGCCTGGGTTTCGGAATGGTGCCGGCGCCGGCGTCAATTCGCGGCAGATACACCCGGTTTCTCAAGTGGGCCGGTCCGGCGCTGATCATCATCGCTCTGGCGCTGGCAGCCGAAAAATCGCTGCTGCGATAGCGCCTCGGAATGGGACGGTAGCGGTGCGCGGGCAACGGTCTTGCCCGGCTGCGCGCAAAATTCGACCGGCAGTGTCGGCGCTTGCGGGCACAGAACGTCTTGAACACACAATCACGCGAGCGCCATCAACGGGAGCCACGAATGCGTCGAAGAACGTTTCTTGCCGCTGCAGCCACGACCATCGCAGCCCCGGCTGCCGCACAAGCCGCGACCTCCGCAAACGACGCGGCGCCGAGCCGGATGTTCGAGAGCGGCTATGTCGAGGTGAACGGCCTGGGCATGTATCATGAAAGCCATGGCAGCGGCGGCGTTCCGCTGGTGCTGCTGCATGGCGCGTTCTCGTCGATCCACAATTCCTTCGGCCCCATCCTGCCGGCCCTGAGCGCCGGGCGGCGCGTGATCGGCTTCGATTTTCAGGCGCATGGGCGAACCGCCGACATCGCGCGGCCGCTGCGCCTGGAAAGCCTCGCCGACGACATCGTTGCGGCCATGGATGCGCTGGGGATCGAGGAATTCGACCTGCTCGGATATTCGACTGGTGCCGCGGTGGCGCTGCTGATCGCCGTCCACCATCCACAGCGGGTGCGCAAGCTGATCCCCATGTCGGCCACCTACCGGCTGGATGGCGTGCGCGCCGGCCTGATGGACGGGCTGGGCGAGATGCAGCCGTCGATGATGTACGGCACGCCCTGGCACACCAACTACATGGAGCTCAATCCCGAACCGGACTTCGACGCCCTGTTCCGCAAGAAGACCGAGATGGACAGGAACATCGAGGATCTGTCCGACGAGCAGATCGCCGGGCTTGGCCAACCGGTGCTTTTGATCGCGGGCGATTCCGACCTGCCGGCGCTCGAACACATGATCCGGTTCTTCCGCCTGGTCGGCGGAGACGTTTTCGGCGACCTGCCGGCCGGACTGCCGCGCTCGCAACTGGCGATCCTGCCCGGCGCCTCCCATGTCACCACGCCGTTCCAGACCGATGTGCTGTCCGTCATCGTGCCGGCGTTTCTCGACACGCAAGCCAGCAGCGCCGACTAACCACCGATCTCCGACCTTCCCTTGTGCTGGCGCTACTCCCGATTGCCTGCCGCCTTTCACAGGACCAGCCGATGGCAGAACGAATAAAGATCGCCGAGACACCGGTCGAAATCGCCGCCTGCTTCCCCGTCATGCAGGAACTGCGTCCGCATCTCGATGCCCAGGCGTTCGAGAAGCAGATCGGACGCCTTCGCGATCTCCATGGGTACCGATTGGCGTTTCTCGAGGATGGCGATGTCGTCTGCGTGGCCGGCCTTCGCATCGGCGAGTGGCTGCACCAGGGGCGCTATCTGGAGATCGAGGATTTCGTCTCGAAGAACGGGGCCCGGTCGAAGGGATATGGCGGCAGGCTGTTCGACTGGATCGCCGAGTACGGGCGATCACGGCAGTGCAACCACATTCGCCTGGTCTCTGCACTGAGCAGAGACAGCGCCCACAGGTTCTACGAGCGCAAGGGCATGCAGCGTTTCGCCTGTTATTTCACCATGGACCTGTAGATGGCCGGTTGAGCCTTTGAGGCCGAGCCCCGCGACCGAAGGAGTTCAGATGATCGACCATGACAGCGAAAGCTCGCGGCATTCCGGCCATCGTTTGTCCGTTGCCGGGATAGAGAACGCGACCGGGCAGATTGATCCGGCGTTTCGCGATACGCCCCAGTTCATGGCTGAATCCCTTTCAAGCCAGCTCGGTTCAACGAGAAGACCGCCCTCCAAGAAGGGCGGTCGAGACTCATCTGTTCTATTCGGGACTTTATGCTAGCCGCCGAAACCGAAACCGACCGGCATGTCTTCCAAGGTGATGCCGAAAGGTTCGAGGCTTTTCACGATCCAGGTCTGGTTGTTGCCGATGCGGCGGTTGTATTCGGCCCAGCCGGAAACAAAGCTCTTGAACACTTCGTCACTGGCATAGTTGACGGCAATCACGGACGGTGTCGACAGCACCGGAGTCGGCACCATGACCTTCCCGATATCGGCTGTCTTCTTGGTCATGACGAGACCGTTCAGCATCGTGTTGACGAGACCGTCTGCCTTGCCGGCGATCGCCGCGACGATGGCCTCGTCGCGCGTCTTGAAGCGCAGGATGTTTGCCTTGGGCAGATATTGCTGCGTGATCAGGTCCTGCGCCGAGCCAAGGTCCACAGCAAAGGTATATTTGGCGTCGTTCAGTTCGCTCCAGGTCTTGCCCTCAAGCTCGTCCTTGGCCGAGATGATGATGAAGGAGTTGAAATAGGTCGGCGCGGAGAAATCAACAGAGAGGGCCCGCATCGGGGTCGCGGTGACAGCGAACGCCATGTCGACCTTGCCGCTCTGGACGTCGAGAATGGCATTCGCCCAGCTCGACTCGACCACTTCCAGCTTGACGTCGAGCAGCTTGGCGATGTCGGACGCCATGTCGATGACAAACCCCTGCCAATCGCCGCTGCGCGGATCCTTGTTGAAATAAGGCACCTCGTTGAGGATGCCGGGAATGCGCAGCACGCCGCGCGCCTTGATCTCGTCGACCGTGCTCTGCGCCTGTGCCGCGCCGCTCGACAGACCGAGCGCAATCATGGCGCTGACAATAACGCTTCTGAGAATCTTCATGTGCATATCTCCAATGTTCCCCTGAATGCTTGTTCTTGCGGCGTCTCGAAAATCCAGCGCGCCGGTCGAGGAGAGCGTAGTCGAGCGGAGATAGAGAACAATGCTAGAGAGCCGTCGCGACTTATCTCATTTTTTGTAGGTCGCTTGCCCCGCTGACGTCAGAACGCGTGCAGCGCCAAGTCGGAGGTTGGCGCATCAAGGACGCTGCCGACCAGTTCGCTGCGGCAGGCATCGTAGAGCTGGCGTACGCTCGGATTGTTGTCGAGAAACTCGGCATTGCCGAAATAGACCCTGACCTCGGGCAGATTGACGAGCTTGACGCTGGTCACCCGGTCATCCGCCTCGTTCAGGCACCAGGAGGGGATGATGGCGAATCCCAGTCCCTCTACCACGCAGCGCTTGACGCTGGAACTTCCCGACGTCGAGATCGAGGGCTGCGCCGCCGCGCCGTCGCGGCCAAGAAAATCGAAAGCCAGATTGCGCAGCGTCTGGCCAGGTTCATAGGTGACGAAGGGTCGGCCCTGAGCCCAGGCAGGTACGTCCGCCGGCGCCGGCGCCGGGCCCCATGAACAAGGATAGACAAGGCTCAGCTGGTAGCTGCCGAGCAGGCGCTGCGGCACGACCGGATCGCCGAAATAGCGTTCTGACAGGCAGATATCCAGACTGCCGTTCTTGACCAGTTCGGCCAGCACCGTGTCGCGCTCGTAGGCTGCAATCTCCATATCGGGATTGTCGATCCTGAAGGACTTCAGCACCTTCGGGAAGAGATAATAGAAGATCGCCTGCGGCATGCCGACCCGTAGCGCCGAGCGTTGGTTTTCCATCAGCTTGGCCAGCCGTTCGAGCATGACGTCGAGCTCGGGATGCAGCAGGTTGTAGAGCGCGCGTCCGCGCGGCGTGAGCGCGATGCGTTTGGCGCCCTGCTCGGATTCGATCAGCTTGTCGCGCAGGATCTGCTCGAGCCTGCGCACATGATTGGCCGCCGACTGGTAGCTGAGATTGAGCTCGCGCGCCGCGCCGGAGAACGAGCCGCTGCGGGCGACCTCGTAGAATGTCTGGATGAGCGTGAGGTTGATCCTGGCCATGTTCGGACTGCGCGCCTTCTGTGATCCTGACGAAAGTGCACCGAGCCTGAAATCGGGCCCATACAAATATCATGGGCAGAGACGCCCGCGTTCTTGCATCGACAGAACGTTACCCTGCGCTGAAAATCCCGGCCAACACAAGCGCGCATCGGCGCAACAGGATTGGCATGGGACGTCGGCAACAGAAATCAGCCATTGTGGTGGGCGCCGGCATTGTCGGCGCGGCGGCGTCATATTTCCTCGCCCGTTCGGGATTTTCGGTGCGGCTGCTGGAAACCGTCGCCCCTGCCAGTGGCGCCAGCGGCGCGGCGGACGGGGCGGTGTCGGTCGCCAGCAAGCGTCCCGGCGCCATGATGGACGCGGCGCTGGCCGGCGTGGCGCTCTACCGCGAACTTGAGCGCGAGGGTGTCCTCGCCGGGCTGTTCACACCGCGCCCGACGCTGATGGTCGCCGAAACCGAGGCCGAAAGTGCCGTGCTCGACGGGCATGCCGGGGCCCTCGCAAACGCCGGCGTAACGGTCGAGCGCCATGTCGGCGCGGCGTTGCGCGCCCGCATTCCGGCTATCGCGCCCGGCGTCCGAATGGCGGTCGAAGTTCATGGCGAAGGCCACGCGATCGGCTACCAGATCGTCAATCGGCTCATCGAGGCAGGAGGCGTCGCCGTCGAACGCGCCTGCCCTGTGCACCGGCTCGCGCTGGCATTCGGGGGAACGGCCGTCGACGGTGTGGTCACGGATCAGGGAACCCTGCACGCGGATATCTTCATCCTGGCCGCAGGCGCCGGTTCCGCGGCTCTGCTTGGTCTCGACGGCGTTTTGCGGCCACGCAAGGGACAATTGCTGGTTACTGACCGGGCGCCGGCCCTTAACGTCTCGCTGCACGGCTCACTGATGTCTTGCGGCTATCTGCTCAGCAAGGCGACGACCGGCACCCCCGATCGGTCGACTGAGCGGCGCTACGGCTTGGTTATCGACCCATTGCGCACCGGCCAGTTCCTGATTGGCGGCACACGCGAAGACCGCGCCGATTCCGGCAACGACCTTCCTGCGGTGCAACGATTGCTGACCGACGCCCTGCGACTGATGCCTGCTTTGGCGCAGCTGCGCCTGATCCGCGCCTTCGCCGGCGTCAGGACGGCCACAGCCGATGGCCTGCCGCTGATCGGCCGTGCTGCCGGCCTGCAAAATCTCATCGTCGCGACCGGCTTCGAAGGCGACGGCATTTGCCTCGGCCCGCTGGCCGGCAGGCTTGTGCAGCAGATGGCGACCGGCGCTACGCCGGAGATCGATCTGGCACCATTCGATCCGGGCCGTTTCGCCCTCCGGAGGCAGGACGCATGAGATCTGGACAATTCACCTGGCAGGGCCAGACAATATCGTTCCGCCCCGGCGAGACGATCGCCGCCGCGCTGGCGGGTGCTGGCATCGGCGATCTAGGACGTGACGGAGCCGGCGCCGGATTGCGCTATTTCTGCGGTATTGGTGCATGCCAGAGCTGCCTCGTGCGCGCTGACGGGCGGATCGTCGAGGCCTGCCTGACGCCCGCCCGCGACGGCGCCGTCATCGCCGCACTCGAGCCGCTCGCATGAGCCGGCCACAAGAGCATCGCTGCGATGTCCTGGTCGTCGGCGGCGGCACGGCCGGTATGGCCGCAGCGGTCGAACTGGCGGCGACCGGGATCAGGGTCGAGATCTGCGAGCAGAGCGCGCGTCTTGGCGGCGCCATTCATCGCCAGCCCGCCGATGGGTCCCCCGCGGCCGGCCTGCCGCGTGCACTGGGCGCCCAATGGCAGCGCCTGTCGCAATCGCTGGCCCATGCCGACATCGTCCAGCGCACCCGGCACATCTTCCTCGGCATCGATTCCGACGGTCTGGCCCTATTTGAAGATCGGGCAGCCGGCACGGTCAGGACCGTGCGTGCCGCCGCGGTGGTGCTTGCTGTCGGCGCGGTTGAGCGCATCGCGCCCCGCCCCGGCTGGCAACTGGCCGGCGTAACGACCGCCGGCGGCATGCAGGTGATGATGAAGGAGACCGGCCGTGTGCCGAGCGGCCGTATCCTGATTGCCGGCAACGGACCGCTGCCGATAGCGCTCGCAGCCCAACTCACCAAGCTCGGCAACCCGCCTGTCGCCGTGATCGAGAGCGGGGATCCGCTGCGTCGGCCGGGTGCCGCCCTCGGTCTCATCGCTCATCCACACATCGCGTCCGAGGCTCTTGGCCATCTCGCCCGGCTGGCGGTAGCGGGCGTTCCCTGGCGCCGCGCCGCCGCGCTGACCGCGATCGAGCGACGCGGCGAGACCCTGTTCGCCACGATCGTTGATCGCGGCGGCCGGACCACGCAGATCGGCGTCGACTGGATCGCCCTGCATGACGGCATCCGTTGCAATGCTTTCGGCCTGCCCGCATCCGGTGATGCGATCGACAGCCGGCCGCTGATCGTACGCGCCGGCGATTGCCGCGAGGCGCTCGGCGCCATCGCCGCGGAGGCCGACGGCCGGCGCGCCGCCCATGCCGTAATCGCTGCACTGCGTGGCGGCAAGATCGCACGCGACGGTTCCAGCCGGCGCGTGGCGGGACAGCGCATGGCGCAGGCGCTGCTGTCCGAGCTTTTCCGGCCCGTCAACCTGGCCAACGATCCCCGGCATCTCGCCGACGACACGATCCTCTGTCGTTGCGAGAACAAGACGGTCGGCGATCTGCGCTGGCTCCTCGGGCAGGAAGGCCTGTCCCCCCGCGAGATCAAACTCAACGGACGCTTTGGCATGGGCGCCTGCCAGGGACGCTTCTGCGCTGACTCGGTGATGGCCATCACGGCAGCGTCGCGCTCCGCATCGGTGCCGGAAGATATCGAGCAACTGACCGGCAGCCGCTGGCCGCTGCGCCCGGTTTCAATCGCTTCCCTCGCGGCGACGGAAACCCCCACCGCCGACACAAATCATCCGACAGAATGAGGTTTTCCATGTCGCTTGCCGCTGCCGCCATCCACACTGGCTCGACCATTGCGATTGATGTCCGCAATCCGTTCGACTTTTCGCTGGTCGGGCAGATCGCCCAGACCAGTGCGACCGAGCTGGCAAGCGCCGTGGCACGGGCAAAGACGGCCCAGCGCGCCTTTGGCACCTCGATGCCGCATGGGCGTCGCGCGCTGCTCGACGCGCTGGCCGGCAAGATCGCCGACCATGCCGACGAACTGGCCTTGATCATCGCCAAAGAGGTTGGAAAGACGATTACCGAGGCTCGCAACGAAGTGCGCCGCGCGCAGACCACGTTGAAGCTCTCGGGTGATGCCGCAACCTTCCTCGATGGCGAGGTGCTGCATTGCGGCATCGTGTCGGGCGGCGTCGACCGTCGCGCCATCGTGACCTACGAGCCGGTCGGCGTCGTCGGCGCGATCACGCCGTTCAACTATCCGCTCAACCTGCTTTGCCACAAGCTTGGGCCGGCGATCGCCTCAGGCAACGCGGTCGTGGCGAAGCCATCGCCAAAAGCGCCGCTCGCGGCTACGCGGCTGGCTGAATTGGCCCTCGACGCCGGCTTTCCTGCCGGCCTGTTCCAGATCGTCCACGGCGGTGCCGAGACCGCCATGTCGCTGGCGCGCGCACCGATCGACCTGCTCAGCTTCACCGGTGGGCCAACCGCCGGCCTGGCGCTCAAGAATGCCAGCGGCCTGATCCGCTGCCTGATGGAACTGGGCGGCAACGACCCGCTGTTCGTCATGCCGGACGGCGACCTCGACGCTGCCGTGGCAACTGCCATTGGCCATCGCTTCGAGATCGCAGGCCAGAGCTGCGCCGCAGTGAAGAAGCTTTACCTGCATCGCGACATTGTCGATGCCTTCCTCGAGCGCTTGCTGCCGGCGGTCGCGGCGGTGCGCAGTGGCGATCCGCTATTGGCCGACACCGCGATGGGTCCGGTGATCGACCAGGCCGCGGCCGAGCTGATTGAAAAGCGCGTTGCCGCGACGCTGGCGGGCGGCGCCCGTCTGCTCATTGGTGGGACGCGTAGCGGCACCCTGGTCGCGCCGACGGTCATCGACGCCGTAGCGCCGAAATCGCCTGTGATCGCCGAGGAGACGTTCGGTCCGGTCATCGCGATCCGCCGCTTTTCGGACGCGGCACAGGCGATCGCGGAAGTGAATGAATGCGTGTACGGGCTGCAGGCCGGTGTCTTCACCAACGATCATGCCCTGATCCGCCAGTTCTCGCGCGACCTCGCGGTCGGCGGTGTGATGATCAACGAGGGGCCTGACTTCCGCGCCGAGCATGTCCCGTTCGGCGGCATCAAGTCGAGCGGGCTCGGCCGCGAGGGCGTCCGCATCACGCTGCGCGAAATGTCGGAAACCAAGGTCGTGATCGATTGAGGGGCGCGAAGCAATGCGCATCGCAGTAATCGGCGCGGCCGGGCGGGTCGGAACGAAACTGGTGGAGGCTATCCTCGCCGGACCGGGACTGGAACTTGCGGCGGCGATTGTGTCGCCGGGATCGCGCCATGTCGGCATGGCGGTCGCCGGCGGCAGCGTCGAATACCGGCCGGCCGACGCTGCCATGAACAGCCATTGCGACGTCATGATCGATTTTTCGACCCCGGCCGCCGCGCTCGCCTTGCAGGCGGAGTGCGGCAGCAAGCCGATCCCGATCGTGGTCGGCACGACGGGTTTCACGGCGACGCAGGAGGCGCAGCTGAGCAGCTATGCGCGCGTCCGACCTCTGCTGGTCAGCGCCAATTTCGCAATAGGCTTCGAGGCCTTCCTCGAAACTGCGGCAGGCTTCGCGGCCATCATGCCCGGCGCCGAACCGACGGTTGCCGAGACCTATCCCATTCGCAAGAAGGCCGAGCCATCGGGCACGTCGCTGCGGCTCGCCGCCGAATTGCGGACCCGCCGGACCCAGGCGTGTGGCCTCGACGCGGGCCCGCCGCCGATCCTCGTGCGGCGCGAAGGCGATGTCGTCGGCGTGGCGGAGATCCGCTTCGACCTCGGTTCGGCCGAGGCAAGCTTCGTCTACCGCGTCCACACGCTCGCCGCCTATGCCGAAGGCGCGCTCGCCGCCGCGCGCTGGCTGGTCGAAAAGGCCCCCGGGCCTGGCCGCTACAGCCTCTCCGACGCGCTTGGCACCTCCTGATCCAAAGCTTCAAAAGGAAGATCGACAATGGACTCATATGATCTGGATCGATTTCGCGGGGTATTCACCGCACTGGTGACGCCGTTCAAGAGCGGCGCGATCGACCATGCAAGCTTCGATGCCCTGGTTGAGCGGCAGCTCGCGGCCGGCATCGCCGGACTGGTGCCGGTCGGCACGACCGGCGAGGCCGCGTCACTGAGCGACGCCGAAGCCGACGATCTGATCCGCCGCACGGCGCGCAGCGCCGCCGGCCGCGCTTTCGTCGTTGCAGGCGCCGGTTCCAACAGCAGCGCGTCGACCGTCGACAAGGTACGGCGCGCAGAAGCGGCCGGCGCCGACGCCCTGCTTGTCGTGACGCCCTACTACAACAAACCGACCCAGGCCGGCCTACTGCGCCATTACGCGATGGTCGCTGAGGCGACTGCGCTACCGATCATGCTCTACAGCGTGCCGGGCCGCTGCGGCATCGAGATCGCGGCGGAAACCTGCGCGATACTGCGCGAGCGCCACGGCAACATCGTTGCAATCAAGGAAGCCGGCGGCTCGGTCGACCGGGTGACGCGCATACGGCGCCTGTGCGGCACCGATTTCGTCATTCATTCCGGTGACGATGCGCTGACGATTCCGTTCCTGTCGACCGGCGCCGTCGGCGTGACCAGCGTCGTCTCCAATATCGCGCCGGTCGAGATGGTGGCGATGGTACGAGCCTGGCACGACGGCGACTGGCGCGGCGCGCTGGCGCTGCATGACCAGATTGCGGAACTGACCGACTCGATGTTTCTTGAGGCCAATCCCGGGCCGGTCAAGGCGGCGCTGGCATTTGCCGGATTGGCGGGTTCCGAAGTGCGCGCGCCGATGGCCGAGATGGACCCCGGCAATCTGCAGCGGTTGGCCGAAATCATCGATCGCTTCCGCCAGAACGGAAATCTCTTCCAAGAAATGCGCTAAGCTCAGGGCGAAGCCTGATATTGCGAGGCCTCGCGCGGACATTAAAAGATGTAGGCAATGACAGAGCGGCGACCCTGCACCTTGCCGATGCGGGCCACGCCGCCGGCCTGACCAGAAGGGAAGCGCAGATGTACAAATGGAACTTCGATGTCCTGTGGCAGTATTGGGATCTCTTTCTCTACGGGCTCTGGCTGACCGTAGTCTACACCGCCGGATCGATCGCCTTTGGCGTGGTCATCGGGCTGATCACGTGCGGAGCGCGGCTTTCCGGCTGGAAGAGCCTCAGCTTCATCGCGCGTCTCTATCAGGAGATCTTCCGTTGCACGCCGCTGCTCGTGCAATTGCTGTGGTTCTACTACGCCTTTCCGCTGCTGGTCGGTGTCAGCATCGACAACCGGGTCGCGGCGATGCTGACCCTGTCGCTTTATGTCGGCGCGTTCTATGCCGAGATCTTTCGCGGCGGCATCCTGTCGATCGACCGCGGCCAGCGCGAGGCGGCGGCAGCGATCGGCATGAGCCCGATGCAATCGATGACGCGCATCGTCATGCCGCAGGCACTGAAGCGCATGCTGCCTTCCTTCATCAACCAGTCCGTGATCCAGTTCAAGAACACCTCGCTGGTGTCGGTCATTTCGGTGGCCGACCTTGCCTACATGGCCGCCGTCGTGAACGGCCAGACCTACCGACCGCTTGAATCCTACACCGTGATGGCACTGCTCTACATTGCCGTGCTGTTTCCCCTGACGCAGATCGCCGACTTGATCGAGCGCCGCCTCCGGGTGAGCGACTAGCCATGCAGGACAACACCATGACGATCGAACGAGAGCCCGACGGAAACGCCATGAATGCCGAGGCGCTGCTGGAGGCGCGCGGCATCCGCAAATCCTTCGGTGCGCTGAAAGTCCTGAAGGGGGTCGACCTGACGCTGGCGCGCGGCGAGGTGGTCGCGCTGATCGGCCCTTCGGGATCCGGCAAGTCGACCCTGATTCGATGCCTCAACATGATGGAAATTCCGACCGCCGGCACAATCCACTTCCACGGCAAGACCATCGGGCGAGAGTTCCGCGACGCCGGCGACTGCACCGGCATCGGCACATTGCGGCGCCATGTCGGCATGGTGTTCCAGCACTTCAATCTGTTCCCGCATAAGACGGTGCTCGAAAACGTCACCGAGGGTCCAATCGTCGTTTGCGGCACACCGCGCGCGGAAGCCGTGGCGCATGCCCTCGATCTGCTGTCGCAGGTCGGGTTGTCGCAAAAGCGCGATGCCTATCCCAACCACCTGTCCGGCGGACAGAAGCAGCGCGTCGCCATTGCGCGCGCAATGGCCATGCGCCCGGAGGTGCTCCTGCTCGACGAGGTGACCAGCGCGCTCGACCCGGAATTGGTCGGCGAAGTGCTCGCCGTCATCCGCCGGCTGGTCGACGACGGCATAACCATGGCGATCGTCACGCATGAAATGGCCTTTGCGGCCGACGTCGCCGACCGCGTGCTGTTTCTCGATGAGGGCACGATCGTCGCCGAAGGCCCGCCGGATGAGACCATTCGCAATCCATCGAACGAACGGCTCAAGGCCTTTGTGTCGCGCTTCAACCATTAGCGGTTCGCAGCCATGGCCATCCAACTCCCGCTGAAGATCGCCATTGTCGGCGCCGGCAGTGTCGGCCTCGCCTTGGCCGAGATGCTGCGGCAAGGCGGCGACTGGTCGATCTTGCTCGCCGATTCAACGGAAGAAGCGCGGCGGCGCGCTGAGAGCTCGGGCTTTGCCGTCCAGCATGTCGATGCCAGCCAGATGAAGGAACTGCGCCGGCTGGTCGCCGGCCAGGATGTGGTGGTCGCCGCCGTGCCCGACCCGCTGACGCCAAAGGTCGCCGCCGCCGCGATGCTGGCGGGGGCGCACTATCTCGACTTTTCGAATGCCAGCGCCAAGACCGAGGCACAGCGCGCCAACCTCGCCGCGGACCGCTTCTTCCTTAGCGGTTGCGGTGTCTCGCCGGGCCTGGTCGACGAGATCGCCGCCAGTCTCGCCGGTTCGTTTCGCGGCGCCGTCGACCTGACGATCCGCGTCGGCGCCATCCCGCGCCAACAGACCAACCGCCTTGGCTACGGTCTGATCTGGAATCTCGACGGGCTGCTGGCCGAATACACCGCGCCCTGCGAAGCGATCGTCGACGGCCAGCGCGTCATGCTCGAACCGCTGTCGCAGAAAGAGGACTTTGTTCTCGACGGCATCGCCTATGAAGCGTTCTGCACCTCGGGCGGCGTCAGCACGCTGATCGAACGGATCGGCCAGAATGTGCGCAACTTGGTCTTCCGCACCATCCGCTATCCCGGCCATCTCGACTATATATCGTTTCTGCTCGATGATTTGGGCCTGCGCCAGCGGCGCGACCTGCTGATGACGGTGCTGCGCAATGGTTTGCCGAAAATAAGCGACGACCAGGTGCTGATCTTCGTCTCGGCGCGCGGCTTTCGCCACACTGCTCTGGTTGAGCGCTCCGTCATGCTGCGCGTCGGATCGACGGGCGGGCGCGACACGCCCACAGCCCTGGCACTGGGCAGCGCGGCCCATGCGGCCGGGCTGCTCGATGCAGCGCGCCGAGGCACGCTTGTCGATCGCGCGCCGGGCGCCAACCGCCACAGGGATCTGGCCGAGCTGCTCGACACCCGCTTCCTCACGCCGCTGGTCACCTGGACCGTACACGACATCGCGCTAGGTGCTTAGTCCCACAGGCGTTTCCTCCATGATGGATCACCACATAACGCGATTCCATCACTTGCAGGATCAAACACCTAATGCCCTGTGGCAGCGCCGAGAAACGCGTTCTGCACCGCCGGGTCCGTCTTGAGTGCGGCCGCGCTGCCTTCGCCGACGATCCTGCCGGCTTCGAGCAGGTAGCCGCGATCGGCGATGGCAAGGCTGATCGATACGTTCTGCTCCACCAGAAGGAGGGCGACGCCGGTTTCCTTGATGCCGCGCAAGGCCGCGAACAGCTCCTTCACGACGATCGGCGCGAGGCCGAGGCTCGGCTCGTCGAGCAGCAGATATTGCGGGTTGCTCATCAGCGCGCGGCCGATGGCCACCATCTGCTGCTCGCCCCCCGACATGGTGCGTACGAGCTGACTGCGCCTTTCGCCAAGGCGCGGGAACAGCTCGAACACCAGCTTGCGCCGCACGGCTTCGCCGGCGCGCGCCCGGCGCGGATTGGCGCCAAGCAGCAGGTTTTCCTCCACCGTCAGCTCGCCGAACACGCCCCGCCCTTCAGGCACCAGCGCAATGCCCGTTTCGGGAACGAGATGGGCGGCCTTGCCCAGGATGGACCGTCCTTCGTGCGTGATCCGGCTCCTGCCGCTGGGCGCCGCCAGTCCCGCCACGGCCTTCAGCAGCGAGGATTTGCCGGCACCGTTGGCGCCGAGAATGACGACCGTCTCCCCGGCCGCGACCGTCACCGACACCTCGTCCAGCGCCAGATGGCGGCCGTAGCGGAGCGACAGATGGCTGATCTCAAGCATGGTCTTCCCCGAGATAGGCGCGGATCACGTCCGCATCGGCCAGCACCGCCTCGGTCGGACCGTCGGCGATGGTCCGGCCCGCATTCATGACGACCGCGCGGCTGCAGAGCGCCCGCACGGCCTCCATGATGTGCTCGACCAGAAGGACGGTCATGCCGCTCCGGCGAAGCGACAGGATGAGCTCGATACCCACCTGCAGCTCCGTCGGGTTCAGTCCCGACAGCCATTCGTCGAGGAGGAGAAGCCTGGGCTCGGCCGCGAGCGCCCGCGCGAGCTCCATCCGCTTCTGGTCGATATAGGTCAGGTTGTCGGCGCGCTCGGCGCCCCGCCCGCCGAGGCCAATCTCTTCGAGCAGCGTTTCGACGCGCGCCTCCGCGGCCCCGCCCCAGACCGGCGGGTGCCGGAAGGCGAGCGCCGCCATCACGTTCTCGCCGACCGTCAGCGACGGCAGGATCCGCACCAGTTGGAACGTCCGGGCGACGCCCTTGTGGGCGATGCGGTGCGGTCCAAGACCCGCGATCTCCTCCCCCGCCAGGCGGATGGCACCCGAAGTCGGCGCGAGGGCGCCGGAGATCATGTTGAGCACCGTCGTCTTGCCCGATCCGTTCGGGCCCAAGAGCGCGACGATCTCCCCCTCCGCGACGACGAAGCTGACATCGTCCACCGCCGTCAGCCCGCCGAACTGCTTGCGCAGGCCGGTGATCTCGATGAGCGCGGTCATTGCGCGGCCTCCGTGCCCGCGGGCTCCGCCTTGCGACCGCGTTGCCCGACGCGGCTCCAACCTCGTTCGACCATCGCCAGCACGCCCTGCGGCATGACGAAGACGATCGCGATGAAGAGCAGGCCGAGGATGATCGAATAGTGGTTGGGGAAATTGGCGCTCAGCCATTCGAACAGGAGGAACAGCGGCACCGCACCGAGCAGCGGGCCCCAGAGCCTGTTGGCGCCGCCGAGAAGCGCCATGATGAGGGTAAGGAAGGAAATCGTCGGGTTGAAGACGATCGACGGCTCGACATAGGTCCAGCGCGGCGCCTGAATCGCCCCGACCAGCGTGATGATCGTCGCCGAAACCGCGAAAAGCGCGAGCTTTACCCGGGCGATGTTGATGCCGACATGGGCCGCCACCACCTCGTCGTCGCCGATCACCTTCAGCGCAAGGCCGATGCGCGAGCGGCCGATCCACCAGCCGAGGCCGATCGTCACCGCCGCCAGGGCGAGCAGCTGCCAGTAGATCTGTTCGCCGCTGATCGGCAGGAAGATATAGCGGCCGAGCGTGCCGGTGATGTTGACCTCGTACCAGGTCACGAGTTGGCGGATGAGCTCGGCGAGACCGAAGGTGAAGATGACGAAGTAGACGCCGGCAAGCCGCAGCGTCGCCAGCCCCACCACGAGCGCCACGCAGAGCCCGACCGCCGCAGCGACGAGCAGGATCAGCGGATAGGGCAGCGTTTCGCTCAGCACCGCCACCGTGTAGGCGCCGATGCCGAAGAAGGCGACCGTGGCCAACGACACGTAGCGGGTGGGACCGGAGAAGAGCGCCCAGGCGCTCGCCAGCGTCACATAGCCGGTCATGCCCAGGAGAAGGCCGACGCCATAGGCGCCGAACTGCGTCGGCAGCCAAGCGAGCGCCGCCAGGGCGCCGGCGAAGAAGATGACGGCGAGAAGCGCGCGGACCATCAGCGCGTCGCCTTGCCGAACAGGCCTGCGGGACGCCACAACAGCACAGACAGGAAGATGAGATAGGTGGCAGCCAGGGTGAGGCCGGGGTCGATATAGGTGGCGACGAAGGTTTCCACGAGCCCGAGCAGCAGGCCGGCGACGAGCGCGCCCAGCAGGTTGCCGAGCCCGCCCATGATGACGACGACGAGCGCCTTCATGGTGAAGATCACGCCCATCGAGACGGTGAAGGTCTGGTACATGGAGATCATCACCCCGCCCGAGGCGGCCAGCATCGTGCCCAGCGCGAAGGCGAAGCGCGCCGTCCGGTTGACGTCGATGCCGACGAGAGGCGCGGATTGGGGCGCGACGGCAACGGCGCGGATGGTCGTCCCCCACCGGGTGCGCGTGAGCGCCAGATAGAGAACCCCGCCGATCAGAACCGCCAGCCCGAAGGCCAGCAGCCGGTTGGCGGCGATCGTCGCGCCGAGCACGTTCACCCCGACATTCAGATAGTTGTAGCTCGTGTAGTTGGAACCGAAGAAGACCAGCATGACCCCCTGGATGACGAACAGCAGGCCGAAGGTGGCGAGGATGGAATCCACTTCGAGATTGCCGCTTCGGGCCGAGCGCCGAACCAGCGGCTGCATCATGACGCCGTAGACCAGATAGCCGAATGCGAAGGCGAGCGGCAGGAGAAGGACGAGCCCGGCGATCGGATTGATGCCGAACGCGCTGTAGAGAAGGAAGGCTGCAAAGGCGAAGAAGATGATCGTTTCCCCATAGGCCAGGTTCATGATGCGCGAGATGCCGTATTGCAGGGTCAGACCCATGGCGATGAGCGCATAGGTGCCTCCAAGCACCAGGCCGGATACGATTGCTGTGGTTGGCATTCCAAGTCTCCTCGCGGCCTGGCCCGCGGCGCGGTTGCCGGCCTCTCGCAGGATAGCATACGCCCTTGGCCCGGCCGTTGCGGCCGGGCCCGTCGGGCCGTCCCAGACCGGTTCAGCATTTCATGGAAACGCTGAACCGGTCTATCTCTTTGCTTTTCCGCATTTATGCGGACGTCAGATGATGTCCACCTGGCTGCAAAAATCTCTAGTTGGCGGGCTTCCAGGGCTGTTTCGGCAGCCTGGGCTCGGATGCGCCGGGGCGATCGGCGGGGGCGAGCG
The DNA here is from genome assembly GCF_001050155.1 of Nitratireductor soli. Lineage (GTDB taxonomy): Bacteria > Pseudomonadota > Alphaproteobacteria > Rhizobiales > Rhizobiaceae > Nitratireductor > Nitratireductor soli. The sequence goes on along the minus strand of NZ_LFVY01000008.1, from coordinate 187,651 downwards.
CGACGAAGTGGCCGTCCTGCCACTGACCGGCCCACCACATGTCGCGCAGCTGGTTGTCCTGCAGCTTTATCTCCCCCACGACGGTCTCGAAGGTCCCGGTGGAAAGTTCCTCCGTGACAGCGCCGCGGTCGAGGCCGACACGCTTTATCGCCTCCTGCAGCATCTGCAGCACCGAATAGGTGACGACGCTGCCCCAATAATCGGGCCCCGCGCCGATGACCTCCTCGTGGCGCTTGCGGTACTCCATCACCTTCGGATTGGAGACGTCCGTGCCGCCGAGCCCCATGATGCCTTCCGCGTTCTCGCCATTGGCCGCCGCATAGGAAGGGAACTGGGTCCCCACGCCCAGATACAGCACCTTCGGATTGTAGTTCGCGACCCGCGCCTGTTGGGTGAGCGCAAACGTGTCCGGCGGGTAGGAGAAGGCGATGAAGGAATCCGCGTCCGTCGCCGCCGCCTCGTTGATCATCGGCGTGAAGTCGGTCGTGCCGGGGGGATACGTCCTGTCGTAGACGATCTCGAAGCCCGCCGCTTCGAAGGCCGGCCGTGCCGCGTTGACCAGATCGATGCCGAATCCTTCCGCAACCGAAATCATGGCGACCTGCTTGTTGATCGTGCCCTGATCGGCGGCCTTGGCGAGGATATCGACCAGCGCCTGGGCATAGTCGCTCCCACCGCCATGCAGCCAGAAGCTGCGCGGCCAGCGCTTGGCGAATTCCGGGGCGCGGTCGGTGACCGACGAGATGGCAAGCTGAGGATAGCCGAAACGGTCGAAGATCGGCGCCGCGGCAAGGTTGAAGCCCGTGCCCCAGGGCGCCAGGATGAAGTCCACCTCGTCCTGCGTGGCGAGCCGCTCGATGGCGCGGACCACTTCCTCCGAGGAGGATCGGTCGTCGTATTCAACGACTTCGATCGGCAGCCGCGATCCGTCGGGAAGCTCCAGCCCGCCGGCCTCGTTCACCTCCTTGACCCACAATTGGTAGTTTGGGATCGTCGTGATCCCGGCGCCGCCGGCATTGGCGCCGGACTTGGAAATCGCGTAGCCGATCTTGACGGAACTGCGCTCCTCGGCCGCCGCACCGGGCGCCCAGGCGCCGGTCATCGCCACGGCGACCCCCAGAGCGCACATGATTGTCCTGCGGGAATACATGCCCATGTCGTTCTCCTCCGTTCGCCGTTCCTGGACGCGCGGCGCAACCGCCCGCATCTGCTCCCACGGCTTTGCAAGAGGTAGCCTACGGCCAACGGCGCAGAAATAGACTTTTTGGAGAGATACTTGTACTTTTGCCGGGTGATCCTGCAGCGCATGCTGGAAAGCCTAGGCCTGCGGATCTGCGAAACCGTCGCCCTGCTGGCTTCGAGGAAGCGGCCAGTTTCAGCCGCATCTTCAAGCGGATGTCGGGCAAGCCGCCACGCCGGTACAGGGCTGCCGCAAGGCAACGCCAACTTCCCGCCGCGAACTCCTTCGCCGACTGGTCGTGACGGCCGCGGCAGGCTGCCGAGCCGCGACCGCCCCTCCCCGCACCTTTCCCTCCCAGGCCAGATTGTCTAAGTCAGTACGCCGGGAAACCGGGCTGGAGGAGCATCATGCAGCATCGACATCACCTGAAGACGACGCCGTCCACCTGCCATTGGGGCTTCTTCGACGGCGCCCGCGAGCCGGTATTGCAGGTCCGCAGCGGCGAGCGGGTGGTCATCGACACCGTGTCCGGCGGCCCGGAAGTACAGCCCGGAAGCGGCTTCGCCATTCTCCCGGAGATGGCCGCGATCCACGCCAACACCGAGCGCGCGCTCGGGCCGCACATCCTGACCGGGCCCATAGCCGTGGAAGGCGCCAGGCCCGGCCACGTCCTCGAGGTGCGCATCCACGATATCCGGCTGCGGCAGGACTGGGGCTACATGCTCATCCGCCCGCTGCTCGGCACCCTGCCCCAGCATTTCGACCAGGAGCGCACGGTCCATATCCCCATCGACCGGGAGCGGCGCATGGCCTCCCTTCCCTGGGGCGGCGAGCTCAGGCTCCATCCGTTCCTCGGCGTCATGGGTGTTGCTCCGCCGCGGCACTGGCAGCGCATCACGTCCCTCGTGCCGCGCCTTCACGGCGGCAATCTCGACAACAAGGAGCTCGTCGCCGGAACCGTGCTCTACCTGCCGGTCCTGGTCGATGGCGCCCTCTTTTCCTGCGGCGACGGCCATGCCGCGCAGGGCGATGGCGAAGTCTGCCTCACGGCCATCGAGACCGCGCTCCAGGCTGAGCTCGAATTTGTCCTTCGCGACGACCTCTCCATCGACTTCCCGCGAGCCGAGACGCCGACGCATCTGGTCACCATGGCCACGGGCCCGGATCTCGACCTATGTGCGGAGCAGGCCCTCGTCAGGATGATCGCGCTGCTCGGCGAGACCGCGGGCCTCGTTCCCGAGGACGCCTACATGCTGTGCAGCATCGCCGGCGACCTGCACATCACGCAGACCGTCAACCAGCACAAGGGTGTCCATATGATGCTCGGGAAGCATGCGCTGCCCGTGCGGGTGTGAACTGTTCCCACACCCGGAAGGACGGCAGGACTGCTCTTATTGCGCACCCTATGCTGTCGTGCAGATCAAGATTGCGGCCGCTTGGCAGCAGACATCGTGTGTGGTCATCCTGTTCCCTCAAGCCCTGACCTGCGCGATCGAGCGCAGCTCGATCCGTACCACGCCTCGGCCATCGCCAACTGGCGCGCGCGGCACCGAACGGCCAGGGCCTCAGCCGTCCAGCCAGGCGGCGAGACCGTCCAGTGTCTGCAGCCCGTATTCCACCGCGCCAAAGCCGATGACCACCTGACGCCGCTCGCGGCTGGGGTGGAGCTGGCGCAAGGTCAGCACCGTCTTGCCGTCGGTCTGCTCATCGAACGTTACCGTGACGCGGAAACGGTCGGGATCGTCGGCGTCGGGCGTGCCATAGTCCATCACGATCCGCTCGTTCGGCACGATCTCGAGAAAGCGCATCAGGCTTGGGAAGCGCTGCTCCTTGCCCTCGAGCACGCCCACCATGTCGAACCGCCAGACCCCGCCCGCGCGAATATCGGCTTCGTGGGTCTCGATGCTGAGGCCGGCCGGGCCGTACCATTTGGCCAGCGCCTTGGGGTCCATCCAGGCGGCGAAGACCTTGTCGCGTGGGTGGTTGAGCAGCTTCACCAGCACGATTTCGCGATCGAGCGACCAGGTCTCAAACAGGTTTGCCATGTCCTTCGTCATCCTCTCAAGTCTTGTCCAGATAGACTTCCAGCCGATCCAGCCGCTCGGTCCAGCGCCGGCGCTCCGCTTCCATCCAATCCGCGGCCTCGTCGAAGCGCGCCGGCACCAGCCGGCACCAGCGGCTGCGCCCGCGCTTCTCGCTGGCGATCAACCCGCACTCTTCCAGCACCTTGAGATGCTGGGCGAAGGAGGGCAGCGCCATGTCGAAAGGCTCGGCCAGGGCGCTGACCGACAACTCGCCCTCGACCAGCCGCGACACCACAGCGCGGCGGGTCGGGTCGCTGAGGGCGTGAAAAGCGAGGTCGAGCGGTGTCGAATGGTAAGGCATGAGCGTCAGTAAAATGGCGGGGGGCGCCGGTCAAGGACAAAAAGGTAATTGCCTTAGTATCAAGCATTGGATAGAAAGGCACTTGCCTTAGTATCAAGAGCCGCTCAATCGGGCGGTTATGCAATCACCCACAAGGAGAACCCAGTGGCAGTTCGTGTCGACCTCATGATATCACTCGATGGTTTCGCGACAACGACGGACCAGACACCCGAAAACCCGTTCGGCGAGGACTGGCCGCGCCTCGTCGGCGCATATGCTGCAACGCGAACGTTCCGTGAGCGCGTTCTCAAGGATACCACGGGAGCAGGGACCACCGGTGTCGACGACGCATACGCGAAAGACTATTTCGCCGGCATTGGCGCCGAGATTATGGGCGCCGGCATGTTCGGACTCCACAACTATCCCGACGATCCGAACTGGCGCGGCTGGTGGGGCGACGAGCCACCGTTCCGGGTTCCGGTATTCGTCCTCACCCACACTCCACGGCCCTCGATAGAAATGGCTGGTGGCACCACTTTCCACTTCCTCAATGCCACTCTTACCGATGCGCTCCAGCAGGCTGTGAGGGCCGCAAACGGCAAGGATGTGCGGATAGGCGGTGGTCCTACCGTCGTTCGCGACTATCTCAAAGCTGGCCTTGTCGACCGCCTTCATGTTGCCATCACGCCGATTCTGCTCGGGCGCGGCATCCGCCTGTGGGACGATCTGCGCGGGCTGGAAGCCGGCTACACGGCCAAGGCAGAAACGGCACCGAGCGGCACTATCCACCTCACTTTCCAACGCTAGCCGCTAGACCGGTTCATCGTTTCATGGAAACGCTGCCCCGCTCTATCTGCTTGTTTTTCAGCATTTATGCGGACGTCAGATGATTCCACCTGACTGCAAAATGCTAGCCTGTAACTTGGGGCGATCGTGGACTGTCCGCAGGTGGCCCATGAGGTCGGCTTCTCGAGTTGCCAGTCCAGGTGCTGACTGTCTACACGGCCCGAAGTGCCCCCCAGAGATCAGAAAATGTCGGATGACGTGCGGGCTATGACAGCAACTTCAGCGGCCACACCTCAACAACGCCATGTGCAACGGCGCAGGGAGTTCGTGACGCCATATCCACGGCCTCAGCCAAATTGGCGGCTTCGATGATGGAAAAGCCAGCCACCGGCAGCGACGACTTCATGAACGGGCCATCGGCCGTTTCAACCTGAGCGGAGTCGGGATTTCTCACTTGCACCGGAGCGCCCGCGATACCCATCAACGCTCCGTCTTTCTGCAGCTTCGCGTCGTGCGCATGGGCTGCGTCTCGAACGGCCTTTGCGGTGCGCTCGTATCCCTCACGGTCTCCATATCCAATCGTCACGAATTTTTGCACAGTCGTTCCTTTCAGGTTCTTGGTGAAATGCGGAGCCTTGCCCGCAAGGCATGCATCTTGGTCGCTCATTGCAGCGGAGTGACGTCCCGGGACATGGTGCAGCCCGTCAGCCAGCGAATGATCTCATCAACCTCGGCATTGCTGCAGCCATTCTATTCCGCCTTGGCGACATTGTGCGGATGGACGTTGGCAAAGCTCACGGAATAGATCCGATGCTTGGTCATGCCACCCCTCATAAGTCGGGATCGGGGCCAAGAAGCGGCATCACGTCTACGGCCTCGCATGGGAAGATCGTGAAGTATGGATGGCCTTCGAGCATCTTCGCCGCGGCTTCGTGCAACGACGCGCACACGACGAGGAAAACGGTCAGCTCGTTCACAGTGTCCGCCACGCCATCCGGCGCGGTGCGCTTGGTTGGGCCGAGCGAGGAGGTCGATCGCTCATAACGTCAAGTTTGTTGATAAACAGCCACCACCTCTTGGAAGTCCCGCTGGCCGAGATCTACACGGCAGATCAGGAAATTGGCTTGATATGGTAGATTTGAGGATCGGCAGCAGCGGCCTCCGATCAACCGTTAAACTGCTGACTACATTGAAAAAATAATTCCATGGTGGGAGCTCTTTCTCATACACGATGCGCAAGCGACTGTATTGTTCAAGCTGTCCAGTTGGAGAGCGACGCCTCGGAAGCGTGGTTGGCGAGAATGGCCTCTTTGAAAGCGCGCGCCACAGGCCCGAAGGGGCGGTCGATCCTGCGTGCAAGATAGAACTGCACGTCAATCTGGCCGCCGGGACCCAGCGCGACCACTGGAAGCCGGACGAGCTCGCCGCTTGTGAGGTTCTCTGCCACCACCCAGTAAGGTAGCCGCCCCCAGCCATGTCCGGCCTGGATCATGGCGTATTTTGTCTCCTGGTTGTTGACGCGCCAGGTGGTTGGCGAAAGGACGCCAAAATCACGCCCCTCGGAAAGTTGGGTCGGGTCAGACAGAACGATTTGTACGTGCTCGGCAAGTGCCGCCGCCTCCAAGACACCCAGATCTGCCGCTGATTCTGCCAACGGGTGGGTTCGCGCTGCGACCGCGACAAAGGGATGCGAGTGCATTGCCTCGAGCTCGATACGAGAATCCGTCAGGTCTTCGCCAGCCAGAATGCCCAGCGTCACCCGTCCGTCCTGAATTGCGGCAGGCGGTCCGCCCAGCGGCAAGACCTGCAGCCGGATACTCACACCCACATAGCTGCGTTGGATGGCGTGCAGCGCCGCCATGACCCACGGCATCGGGTAGAGGGAGTCGACCACGATCGACAGTCCGGCTTCTACTCCCTCGCCAAGGCTGCGCGCGCGTGCGCGCATCGCGTCGACTTTCAGAAGAATCGAGCGGGCGTCAGCCAGCAGGGATTGCCCCTGTGGTGTCAGCACCGGCCGATGCCCGGAGCGGTCGAAAAGCGCCACTCCCAGCTGCGCCTCCAGATTTCCCACGGAATAGCTTATCGCGGATTGAACGCGCGACAGATGCCGCGCACTGCCACGAAAGCTTCCGGCTTCGACGACCGAAATGAAAGCTCGCAGTTGGTCAAGCGTCAGTGCGTCGAGCAATTTGATCGATCCTTTCGAACAGAACCATCGAAACTTTAGCAATTGTCTAGAGCAGAGACCAGTGCGATCCACGAACGGCGCGCAGAGTGAAAACCCTGAGAGGTGAGAAGAAGCGATGTCGTCTCGAGATCAAATTCGCACGGCAGTTATTGTTGGAAGCACTCGTGAAGGGCGTTTTGGAGATACGGTGGCGCGATGGTTCGTTGGTCGTGCGGCGATGAACGAAGCCATCGATATCGATCTTATAGACCTTGCAGAAGCCAACCTTCCTGCCACTCTCAAGGATGTGCCGCCGCCGGAGGTTGAAGCGACGAATTCTCGCCTGGCCGATGCGGACGCGTTCGTGATGATAACGCCTGAATACAATCACGGCTACCCGGCCTCGCTGAAGCTCGCGCTCGATTCAGCGCGAGATGAATGGATGGCCAAGCCGGTTTCGTTCGTCTCCTATGGCGGCATGGCTGGTGGTCTGAGGTCTGTCGAACAGCTCCGTCAGGTCTGCGCAGAACTGCACATGGTTTCGATCCGCGATTGCGTGAGTTTGCACAACTGCCACGGGCTGTTCGACGAGGCCGGCCTCCTCAAGGAGCCCTCCGCACCCGACGCAGCGGTGAGAACGATGCTGGACCGGCTTCTATGGTGGGCAGTAGCGCTCCGCGACGCACGCGCGGAGCGGCCTTATGGAGCATGACAGTATCCGCTTCCTTAAACTCGCTGACAGCCGGCAAGAACGAGCGCTTCAGGAGATCGCAGATGCACCACGCCGTATTTTACGAGTTTCCAGAAGCTGATCCCGCTACCGACCGTTTCACCTACGAGATGGCAAACGGCAGTGTGACTGTCGTGTTGGTTGACGATCCCTCCAAGGTCCCCGCGATCGCGAAGCAGATGGCGGAGACAGGGACTGAATTGGTGGAGTTGTGTGGCGGCATGCCGCTGGCGGTTCGCGCCAAGGTCAAAGCGGCAGTACCCAGCGAGACCAGGGTCGCTTCCGTCTCTTTCGGTATTGAATCGATCGTGAAGGCGGCCGAATTCAACAGGGCCTTCATGGATGGCAAGCCTCCTGCGGAAGCCTGCATCGTGTTGGCGCCAGGCGCCAATCCCGCCAACGACCGTTTCTCCCGCAGAGCGGGGTCTCAGAACTCTACCTTCATCATGACGGACCAACGAGCCGCGCCTGACGTTGCCCGCCAGCTCGTTGACGAGGGTGTCGGCTTGATCGAGCTCTATGGCGGCTTCTCCGATGAGAACGCTTCGGAAATCATCGGAGCGGTCGCCGGGCGATCTGCCGTCGGCGTGAGCGGCTTCGGGCACGAGCCCCCGAGGCCCGCTTCGATCAGGTAATGACGCAATGACCACCGACGGCCTGTTTGCAACGACGGATGAAGCAATCGCGCTCGGCGCCTATCTCACGCGGATCGGCTATTCGGGGCCGCGCGAAGCATCGCCAACTGTGCTGCGCGCACTGCATCGTCTGCATCCGCAGGTCATTGCCTTCGAGAACCTCGACCCGCTGCTTGGCCGCCTGCCGGTTCGGCTGGAAGTGGGATCGCTGATGGACAAACTGGTCCACGGCGGACGCGGCGGCTATTGCTTCGAACAGAATCTGCTCTTTGGGCACTTGTTGTCGGCATTGGGGTTTCATGTCTCGGGTCTGGCTGCACGCATCCTGTGGAACCAGCCAGAAGGAGCAAAGACGCCTCGCGGCCATATGCTTCTGAATGTTCGCGTGGATGGCGAGAACTACATTGCTGACGTCGGCTTTGGCGCGCTGACGCTTACAGCGCCGCTGCGCCTGCGACCGGTTCTTGAACAAGAGACACCGCATGAGCGCTTCCGTCTCATCGAGCAAGATGGTCTGTTCCGCCTGGATGCCAGGATCGGCGATGAATGGAGGCCGGTCTACAGCTTCGATCTGCAAGAGCAGGTCCAGGCCGACTACGAGATCACCAACTATTATCTTTCGTCAAATCCGAGCTCCCATTTCCGCACTACGTTGATTGCCGCACGGCCGTTCGCCGAAGGACGTTATGCACTTCTCGGCAACCGGCTCACAATGCACGCGCTCGATGCCCCGCCGCAACGCAGGATGCTCAGCAGTGTCGCCGAACTGCGCGACGTCCTTTCTTCGTTGTTCCTGATCGATGTCCCGGATGACCGCGACTCCATTCTGGCATCGGTGATCAAGCCGCCGACGCCAGGCCGCACATCAGCGAAAGAGAGATCCCGATGAAGCCGAGATTGAACACCTTCGCAGTCGCACCGGAAGCCATCGAGGCGATGCTGGTTGGCACCAGGTTATCAAAGAAAGGCATCGGAGATGCGGATGAACCAAGTAACAGTAGCCCTGCCGGATTTGGATGCCGGCTGGGACTTCTATTCCAGGTTCGTCTATTTCGGAAATGCCGGGACGCCTTATCCGGCAGTAAACACGATATACGACTCCGTTATCGACCGAAGCGTGCTCCGCCTGACCGTACGACCGGCCGCAGACGACAAGGCGCGGATATGAAGCGATGGCAGTAGATCGATTCTTGCCCGGATGTGCATACCGAACGGCTCTTCATACCCGGCACGCACCGATGCGAGCCGCTGTGAAAGCATAGGCCGCCGATGTGCCGCAGCATCGGGATGCTGATTTTTGAGTTCCAAGCAATTACAATCATATGACATATAAGTTTCACAAAAACTTCACGGTACATTCGGCGCGAAGGAAATATACTTCAGAATACGGCATCAGGTCGCCGATTTCACTCTTTCGAGCAAACGAGGGCGTCGATGTCGTACCGTATCGATCCAAATGCCGCGCAGCGCTACAACGTCGATGGAACGCGCGCATCTTCCCTTCCAGAGACGCTGAGATCGCATTTTCAGGACGAGATCGCCGCCGCGCTGCGCCAGCGCGAACAAGCGGGCGGAGACGGCACGCTCGATCCGGCGGACGAGCGGCTGGCTGTGGTTGAAACTGGCGACAGCCTGTCGGCAATCGCCGCGGAGAACCAGGTTTCCCTCGATACGCTTCTGGCGGCCAATCAAGGCGTGGTCGACGGCAACGGCGACCTCATTCATCCGGGCGACCTCATCTTCCTGCCACGGATCGACCCGGAACTCGTGGCGGCAAACTCCAAAGGGCCCGACGGCATTCCCGAAGGCGAAACAGCTTTCGTTTCCGACCTGTTCGACCGCGGAAACAAGCTTGAGTACGCCGACGACCCGGCGGCGATCGACTATGGCGCCGAGGGTCTCGCCATCCAGAATGACGTTGGAGCCTATCTGGACAGCCTGCCCCCCGCCGAGCGGCAGGCGGCAACCCTGCGCCTTGCAGGGAGCGACTGGGTGGATGCCGGCCCAGCGGGCCAGAGCGTCGCCAACGCGATCGCTGAGCGTGGTCTGCACGACAATGCCGAAGACGCATTCGCAAGCGAACTCTATGGCATGGGCAATGGGCTCGAATATGCCGATGTCCCTGAAGCGGTCGATTTCGACGGCGCCGTGACATCGATGGCGGGCCGTGTCGATGACTATCTGCAAAGCCTGCCCGAAAGCGAGCGCGGCCTGGCCTTGCAAAAGCTCTACGATCACGACTGGCGCGATGCCGGGCCGGCGTTGATGGCGCTCGAACAGGCAGCGGAACGTGCAGGCATCAACCTTCGTCCGTCGACCCATTCCGGCGCCGATGTGGACGTTGAAGCACGACGGATCATCGATCTGGCGAACGCTGCCGGCAGCCCGAAGGAGAGGTTCCAGTTTCTGAACGATGCATATGTGGAGGCAAGACCGGAGGTCCGCGCCGCACTGGAGCGGTCATCCGACGCAAGCTCGCTCGTCGCCCGATCAGCGGGCTGGGCGACGGAACCGCTGGATGACTACGATCCCTCGCAGGACCTGCAAGCGCCCGGCGCGCAGGCTTTCGCGCGGCTCGAGCAGTTGACGGACGGCGCGCAACAGGTTTTCGCCGTCGATTTGCTCGAAGCGGCAATGCCCGACCTCCAAACGGCAAACCAAATCCACCAGAGCCAGACGGGCTCATCGATGCTGGGACACAACGGCACGACGGACATGCTCACGGTGGTCGACCGGATAGCGGGAAGCACGGCCGGCGATACCGTCATCCGGGACTTCGCGGCAATGGGATTCTATTCCAGGAACGTCATCATGAACGCCGTCGGCTCCGGCGGAAGTCTCGAGTATCCATTCGCACTGGCCACGCAATGGGGCGACGGTGCCGGGCTGTTCGGAGCCGAAGTGAAACCGGGAGTCCTGCAGTTTCAAGGCCGGGTGGGCGCGGATGTCGACGCCTACGGAAAGCATCTGCAGGAAATGCAATGGCTCATCCACAACCACGGCGGCACGATGACGCCGGAACAGCTGGCCCAGGCCATCGAGGACTACAAGACGGAGAAGGGTTCCGAATGGCAGGAGACCGAGCAACGCCTGGAGCGCGACATCGCCCGCAGCGGCGGTTTGCTTCTCGAACATCTGGTGCAACTGTCCGACCTGCCGCCGGAAATGTCTGCGGATCAGCCCCAAGCCGACGCCTTGATTGCAGAGATACTGAAAGACCCGAAGTCGGTCATGGCAATCGAGGTCGCCATGCAGACCAACCCGGAGCTGGTGTCCAATCCGAGCACGCTCAATTTCCTTGGCAGCAAGGCCCGCCTCACCGACCGCGGCCGCAAGCTGGCGGAAGAGGCGATGACCCAGATCCTGCGTCACAAGATTCTGCCCTCCTTCGATGATTTGAGCACCGGCAATGCAACGAGCATCGCACAGGCCAAAGCTACGCTGGACACCTTCAAGAACAGCAGGTCAGCCCAGCTTCTGGGCATCACGGACAACGATCTCGCCAAGGCGATTGACACCGTTGAGCGCTCCTTGCCCGAGGTCGGCGACACGCCAGCCGATGCGGTGCGCAAACTGGAGCGGCTCAATCGTGATCTCAGTGAATTGCAGGGAACCAGCGGTGTAAAGTCCTTCAGCAACACGACCATGGCCGGGCAATTGCTGCGAACCATCGGACTGGCTGCGACCGGCGCGAGTTTCGTCAACTCGACGCGCGTCGCCAACGACGATGCGAGCTTGAAAAACAACCTCAAGATTCTGATCGATGCCTCGGGCATCGCGCAGCGTTCCGTTGAAATTCTCTCCGGCATGGAGCGCATCAATCCGCAATCGCAGGCAGCGCAGCATTTTGGAAGCAGCAGCAAGCCCGCCGTCAAGTTCCTCGGCGTGCTCGGCGCCGGTTTCGATGCATGGACCTCGGTCGAGGCCTTCAAAGCGGGCGATCCGTTAATGGGCAGCCTGTCTGCAGCCGCCGCCGGCGGCGGCGTGATGGCTGCGCTTGGCACGGGAACCGCCTTCGGTCCGGCCGGGCTGATCATCGTCGGCATCGCGGTCGGCGCGCAGATGCTCGTCGCCGATCATCGGGAAAGCACTAAGTACGAGACGGACATCGCGATGCGCTTCCTGCAGCATTCAAATTTGTCGCAATCGGCCGCAGATGCGCTGACCGACCAGAGCGGCGACGGCCACAGCCCGGTTCCACTGCTGATACGCTACGCCGAACTCAAGGGCTACGACCTGGAACAGGCGGTCGACCGGCAAAGCTTCATCGATTGGCTGAACGCCATTCCAAAGGAACAGCTGGAGACCCTGCGCGACAATCTTCATCACACGGCCGACGATTTCGACGGCAACGCCTCACGGCTCGAACGGACGGCGTCCTCCGACCACAACTACACCGATCCAGAGCGCCTCAACGACAGCGGTGTCGGCCGCGCCCGCTATCCCAGCACCGCCAGCAAAATCAACGGCGGCAATGCTGCTCCCTCCTCGGCGACGCAGATCGACGTCGCCCTCAGGACCATCGGCATCCCCGCCCTCGCGTGAGCCCGCGCGCCCACGATCAGCCGATGGCCGGAGGCAGGTAGATCCTGTCACCGACGAAAATCAGGTCCGGCAACTGGATATGATCCATGTTCAATACGACCGTATCGGTCACATCGGCCGATTGATCGCGGGCGATGCTGCCGATGCTCTGGCCCTCCCGGACGGAAACCCAGGGGTAGCCCCGGCGCTCGAGCGCGGGATTGTACCGGCCATTGCGGTCCTGTGCGCCCGTGTCGTGCGGAGAAACGTAAGCGGCGGAGACCCAACCTCCCTGCAGTTGGCCATCCAGGCCATAGCCGGTCACGGGTACCCACTCGTCACCCGCATCGTCCCTGACCCACTCGCCGTTCTCGTGGACCAGTGAACCGGGGCGCAATGTCGTCACCTGGTCGGCGTCGCTTGCCGGCGCCTCCCGTAGATTCAAGCCTGCGGGCGCCGTAACCACGAGTTGCGGACGGGGCTCCTCCTGGCTCGGCGCCGAGGAGGGTGAGGTTCCACCGGACGGCGTTTCGTCAGGCGAGGTTTCATTCGGTCCAACACTGTCGGTCGGATCGCCTGACTCGGCGCTGTCGGCTTGTACGGTTGCCCATGTCGACAGACCAAACAACAACAAGCCTCCCCCGAAGGCCACGCCGTCGACGATGCGCGGCATCTTCGAGCTGGGGGCGGCAGGCTTGTAAGCTCTGTGCAGCAGATAGTAGGAACCGGCCGTGAACAGGACAGCCGAGGTGGTGTCAATTCCGCCCTGAAACGTGCTCAGTAGATCGGAGACGACCGGGAACGGACCGTCTGCAGCGCTCAACAGGTCGGGATCGCGGGCATATTTGCCCAGAGACAGGTCATAACCGACCTTCCCTGAGTAGTACAGGCTGCCGCCGAGGTACAAGGACAGAGCCGGCTTGTCGATCCAGGGGTATGCCTTGCGCCCGGTCGTGACTTCCTTGAGGCTCTTGGCGCTGTACCACCAATTGGCCACGTTGAATGTGATCCCGTCGGTCATGTCCCAGTAGGCGCCGGTCTGGAACTCGCCGACAACCGTCCGGCTGCCGCTGGCCATATTCGGGATGAAGGTGATCACATCGACGGCCCGCAACGCCTTGCCCAGCGTGGTGTGTGGCGCTGTTGCGTTGGGGAAGATGTCCTTGGCGATAATGCTCGCTCCACGGACGAAGAAGCCGCCCGCATGCAAATGGACCCTGACATTCTCGGGCAGTGCGGGCCACACCGCAGCCAATGCTCCGGTAGCCCCGCCTGTCACCAACAGCATGTCCTGCCCCTTGGCGTGCATGGCCGCCAATCCATTGCGCAGTCGCGATGGCGCATTGTAACCGTCCAGCGCGGCGCGCTGATCCGTGTTGAGCAATGCAGTCTGCACTGGCTTCAGGCCCCCCGTCTGCTGCTTCGTGAACGCGGCCAGTTGTTCGAGCGAGAGAGAACTCATCTGCTGTGCAGCAAGCTTGGACAGCTGTTCGGGGGTGAATTGGGCAAGCTGGTCGGGCATGAGCGCCTCAACCCGAACATACTTCATCCGGTTGAGGGGAATGGCGCGCAATTGGTCACCGTCGAACATCTGCATCTGCGCCGTGCCAAAGCTCTGCCAGGTCTCGACGGAGAAGCCGGCGATGTCGTCGGTGGTCAGCGTGGCGATGTGGTCGAGATCGATCAGGTTTCTTTTCTCCGCCGGGAGCGCAGCGGTCTGTTCCGGGCGCAACGCCTCCACCTGCTTGCGTGTCAGCGCCTTGAGCTGGTCGTCGCTCAGTTTCGCCATCTGCGCCTCGGTGAGCTTCGCCACCTGCTTCATCGTCAGCCAGGGAATCTGCTTCACGCTCAGTTGCGCCACATCGACATGCAACATCCGCCGCTCGGAGATACCGCTGACGGCTTCCTCCGAAAGACGGCCGATCAGCCCTGCCTCGGAGAGAGCCTCGAGTTGCTTCCCGGTGATGCGCTGAGCCTGGCCGCGTGTCAGCCAAGGCAACTGGTCTTTCGTGAGCATGGCAGGCAGGTCCAGCCGCTTTATATTGTCGCCCGAGATGCGGCTCACCTGGCTCTCGCTGAAATGCTTCAGCAGGCCGTTCTCGCCAAGGCTCTTCAATTGCGGCCATGTGAGATTGCCCACCTGCCCGTCCGTCAGCCAGCGGACGTGCTTCTTGCTAAAACCACTCACATCGACGAACTTGATGTTCTTGTCCGGAATGCTTTGCCTCTGGGCCTTGGTCAGATGCCCCAGCAAGCTGGCCACGCCCAAATCCTGCCATTGGGTGTTCGAGAGGGTGCCGATCTGCTCGTTGGTAAGCCACGGCACCTGCTTCGCCTTCAGGCCGCTGACATCGAACTGCCGCAGGACATTCGTCGAAACGCTTTCGATCTGCGGTCGGGTGAAGTGCGCTTGCAATCCCGCTTTGCTCATCGCCTTCAACTGGCGTCCGGAGAAGGCGGCGACCTGTTCTGCCGTCAGCCAGGGAACCTGCTTTGAGGTCACGCCGGACATGTCGAGATACTGAATCTTGTCGGCAGCGACGGCCCTGAGCTGCGGTTTCGTGAAATGCGCGTGCAGTCCGGCTTTGCTCATGATGCGGAGCTGTTTACCGCTTAATGCGGATACCTGATCGCCGGTCAACCATGGAACCTGTTCAGGCCGCATGGCTCCAACGTCGAGATTGCCGATCTTGTCGGTCGAAATACTCCGGATCTGACCGCGCGTGAATTGCTTCACCTGGGTCGGGGTGAACGCACTGAGCTGCGTTGCATTGAGCGTAGCGAAAACGTCATCACCGATCAGCGCGATGTCATTGTCGGTGAGCGAGCGGACATCGTCCTTGGACCAGCCGCGCGCCTGCTCCAGGTCAGGACCGCTTTTTTTGCTTGCTGCAATTGGCTGATGTTCGGACGATGCGCCGCGCGCCCATGGGACCACCGTGATCTCGCCTGTGTCAGGGTCGCGAACGGCAATGTGCGTCTTGCCGGCGCTCCCCGGTGCATCACCATGCACAGTCTGCGCCCAATCCGTCGGCACATAAACCTTTTTGGCGTTCTTCGGCTGGTTGCCGAGCATGCTCGCGTAGATCGTCTGACCGTTGGACGCCGTCAGCGCGATCGTATCGCTGCCGTTCGACGGTAGCTTGATCGGCCTGGTGGCAACCAGCGACCGGCTGCCGAGCGTCGTCCCGACAAGTCCTGTCCCCAGACCGACCAGCGCGCTGGCCCGCTCCATGCCGGACATCTCACCACCGTGGGCGGCAAGATCGTGAGCCGACACCGCCATCAGCGGCACGCCGGTGCCGACCGCCGACCAGTCCAGTCCTCGCGCGAGGCGATTGAGCCCGCCGGGGTTCCTCATGTAATTGCCGGCGAACTCGGCCAGGCCCGAATTCGGCTTGACGACGCCAATGCTGGACAGGAACGCCCTGCCCGCTCCGATCCGTTCACCCGTCGCCAACGTGCGGCCGGTCATGCCGACCGTCCGCAACCCGCTCGCGGCTCCCGGCAAAACCACCGTCGTGATCATCAGCCCGTTCATGACGGATTGCGTATCGTTCCATTCGCCGCCGTGCTGAATGTGGTTGTACTGGTTGTAGGCTGTCTTCGCGCCAAGATAGGCGGCGCCGGTATAGGCCGCCCCCGCCAGGAACGGGCTGGCGGGCGTCGGGATGAGGGCGGCAAGGCCGGCAAGCCCTGAACCGATGCCGATGAGCGGATCGACCACCGTGTCCCAGACCGAAACATTGCTCGCCTTGACGACGTCTAGAGAGAATTTTCCATCCTCTCCCGGCTGGAAGCGCAGGTTCTCCAGCACGACCAGCTTGCCGCTTTCCTTGAATTGCTGGTTGTTGTCCTGGAAGTCCTCGACGCTGTCGAATTTCTTGCCGGTGGCATCGACATACCACGTCTTGCCAGCGCCATCCTCAACAGCAAACAGTGCGGCCTGCTGCATGCCGACGGATTCATCGACATAGAAGAAAGGAACGATCCGGAACTCCGCGTCGTCGCCGCCGATATCGCGGATTTCCTCCTTGACCAGGTCAAGAACTTCGGCGCCGTCTTCGCTGCCGGCATCGATGCGCAGCGCCTCGGCGATCTGCTGATTCGCCTTGTCGTTGCCGATCGCCCGCAGATTGTTATAGCCCTGCTCATACAGAGCCTGGATTTGCGGCTGAACCCGCTCGTCCAGCATCTGGCCTTCATGATCGTCGAGATAGGTGTCCTGCAGGCGGGCGTTATGCTCGTCCGTTTCGGCATCATCGAGAAGCTTGAGCGGCTGGCTGAGCTGGTGATCATACCAGTTGGCGGACGCCTCGGCGCTGCTCTTCGTGTCCTCCGCCCCGTCTTTCTGGGCCTGCGCCAGTTTCAGCGCGATCACAGTGTAGGCGAGTTCGGGTTTCACCCATTGCCACTCGGCTGCGTCGTCGCCGTCGCCGTCCATCTGGACACGGGCCGGCTGATCGCTCTTTGAAAGAGCGTCGAGCCCGATTTCCTCGTATCTGGCGGCGACTTCTGGCGTGACATGAATTTTCTGCCCGCCGACATCGATCTCGACAGGCTCGACGCCGTCCGCCAGTTCCGGCGCTTCCACATGGTTGGCGGGTGTATCGAGCTTTTCCAACTCGCCCTGAAGCTCATCGATCTGTTCGTCCAGATTCTCGATCGATACGCCCAGCTGATCCGCCAGGGTCTGGTTGAGATCCCTGCCAGCGGCGAGTTCAGCCGTCTTCAACCCTTCCAACCCAATGGGGCAGGCGTTGAGGTCGGTCTGCTCCAGGCTGAGTTCCTGCCATTCCCGGTTCAATGCCCGGTCACGGTAGTCATCGTTGACGTTGTTCTCGCTCAGCGAATAGGTGAGTTGCTGCTCGGTCTTGCCATCGGTGAAATGGTTGACGATCCAAAGTTCCCCATCGCGATCAACGACGTCCTGGCCGGTGAATTCACCCAGATAGTCGCCGCCGACAGTCCGGTGCTTCTTGCCTTCCTCGAACAGGTATTCATGCTTGCTGTTGTATTCGGCCTGCAGGCGCTGCTTGATGTCTTCAGCCTGCCCTTGCAGATCGGCGAGATTGCTTCGGGCATCGTAGAATTTCGTGTAGGCCTCGGCGATCTCCAGCTGGCTGCCGAGCGCCTCCTGAATTCCCTGCGCCTGTTCGAGAGCGGTCTTGAGCTGGGTATGCGCTTCCGAACCTTCTTCGGCCTGGTCGAGCAGGCTCTGCAGACGATTGACCGTATAGTCCATCGACAGCTTGTCGCCATTGGTCCGCTGGAGGTCGGCCTGATAAAACAGGGACGTCACCTCGGCATGCTCGGCCAGTCCTTGCGCGTATTCGACCCTTCGATTTGGCATTCCGCTGCCGTTGTAACTGGCGCCCTGCTGGTCCGGGTCCGAGAGGACCGGCAGGTTTTCCTGCTTGCTTATCGCCTCATCGAGAAGGTTCCCGGCGCTTATATAGGATTCCAGAGCGCCGCTTGCCTCCTCCAGGCGATCATTGGCGGCGGTCAGCCGGCTTGTGGCGTCCTCAAGGCTTCCCTCCGGCTCCGGCTTCACCCAACGCAGGCCGTGCTGGCCGAGTGCATCATCGAGGGTCGAGGCCGCGCCATCCATGGCGTCGCCATAGGCGGGGTCGAGGGCCCAGACGTCGAGCTGCGCCTGAATTTGGTCATACCGAGCCTGCGCTGCCGTAAGGCAGCCCAGCGCCGTATTCTCGGCATAGATGGCCCTGGCCACTTCCGGATCGGCCCAATGCCAGATTCCGTCCACCTTGACCGGCGCCCAGGCACCGCCGGACGGTGCGGTCCCCTCAGGTGGCTGGCCCTGAAAGTTGATGACCTGGTTTTCGTTCTCGTCGACCTCCACATAAGGCTCGGCCTTCGGGCCGAGGCCATACTGGCCAATGACCGCCTCTGTTTCCTTCTGTCGGTCGCCGGCAGCCGCCAGCAATTCGTCGTAGCTTTGCCCGGCCAGAAGAGACTCGATCGCCGCGACGACGATCGCACCTTCCTTGGCCTCTTCCGGATTACTGCTTTCCGGGTTCACCGAAAGCAGGGTCCGGGCAAGCGCCTCCTCGACGCTGCCCGGCTTGATCTCGATCTCCGTGCCATCCTCGTGATTGGTGAGCGTCATGCTCCCATCCGGAGCGGTGGTCAGGGTATGATCATTGAAGGTGACCATGACGGTCGTCTTCGTTCCATCCTTGATGACGATTTTTTCGCCCGGGTAGATCAGGTCCGGATCCCGCCCATCCTCGAAGAATTCCGGGTTCTGTTCCTCGATATCATCGAGCGTGAGGCCGTATTGTTCGGCGATCACCGTCAGGTTTTCGCCTTCCTTGACCTCGTGCTCGACCGGCTCACCGCCGTTGACGGGCTCAGTGATCGTGATCGTCTCGCGCCCATCCTTGTCGGTAACTGTTTCGCTTACCTTGCCGTCGGCGTACTCGGTCATGCTGACTTTATTGCCGTCATCATCGACGTAGCGAATGGTTTCGGCGTCGTGCTGGTAATCGTAATAGCGGGCGGCGACCACCTCATCGGTCGCGGTATCAATGATTTCCAGTCCCTGCACGTCGCCGCCGTCGCTGGTCGGCTCCCAGGTCTTCACCTCCAGTCCGGCGGCGGCCAGCTGGGCAATCACCTGCTCCTTCGTCAGCCCCTGCTCGGCGGCGATCTCGTCGATGCTCTTGCCATCCTGTACGGCATCGATAATGTCGTCGACACCCTCGCGCGTCGGAATCTGGCTGTCGGCGAGCTGCGTCTCCTTGCCGTCGGCGGTTTTCACCACCGTCTTGGTGCTGCCGTCCGGCTCGGTCGTCTTTTCGACCACCGTGCCATCCGGCAGCTCGGTCTTTTCCACGACGGTTCCCGAACCCAAATCGTCTTCATAGCGGGTGGTGGTGATGCCGGTTGCGGAATCGTAGTTCTCGTCGATCGTCCAGCCGCGGGCGTCGCGAACCGGCGACCCGGTTTCACCTCCATCACCCTTGACGGTGGTGTAATACGCGTCATGCTGAAAATCGTAATACTCGGTCGCGGTCTTGTCGCCTTCGCCCAGGTCGTCGTGGACCTCTGTCGTGCGCACATCGCCATTGTCGCTCGTGGGCTCCGTCGTCTCGATCGAATATCCACCGGCGTCCAGTCGTGCGATCACCTGATCGCGCGTCAGGCCCCGCTCTTCGGCGATCACGTCGATGCTCTTGCCGGCAGCGATGTCGTCGAAGATGTCCTCGGCCTGCGCCCTAGCAGCCTGGTCCGGCGCTTCCTCCGGCTCATCGGTCGAAACGTCGAAACGCACCGGCGTGGACGATGCGCCGTCCAGGTTGAGGGTGTTGGTGGTCGCTAACGACAACGGAGGCGTTCCGCCAGCCCAATTGGTGTTCGATGTCCGGAACACAGCCGGTACGCTCCCGGACGACGGCGCGGCGGGAGCCGGTTCGTGCCGGCTGGTTTCGAGATTGGCCAACTGTGCGTTCACGAGGGTCAGCTTTTGCTGCATCTGCATCACCGCATCGCGCTCGCCCATCTTGTTGGCAAGCCGAATGTGATTGCGGAGCGTTTGGGCTTCCGATCTCAGATTCGTGATCTGGTCGGCCCCGCCACTGGGCGCAATCCTCGGGGGCGGCGGCGCAAGAAGAATTGGGCGCAGGGCCATTGCTCATTCTCCAAAACACTAAACCATCGGGTCGATCGCCACACGTCGTGCCTGCGCCCGCTCGGGTAAGTGCCGGAGATTTCGCGGCAGCTACCGTGAAGGCGCCCAGAACACGTCGAGATCGGCGAGTTGTTCTTCTTCGTCTTTGCGCGCTTCCTCTGCACGCGCATCGAGCCGCGGCGCAATCAGCGCAACCAGCGCTTCGGCAGCCGCCAGGGCCGGCGTGATGCTGTGGAAGAACGAGCGCGAATGCAGCGTCACGACAATGCTATGCTGGGCGAGGCGGGCGAGCGGAGACACATTGCTGTCGGTGATCGCCACAACGGCAACGCCGTGCCGCGCCGCATGCTGGGCGATTTCAATCGTCGCGCGGGCATAGGGCTCCATGCCGACCACCAGCATCACGTCGCCCTTGCCGGCGCCGCGTAGCGAATCGATCCCCATTCCACCGGCCGCATCCAGCAGCCTGACGCGGTCTGTCAGCGTCGATAGCACCGCATAAAAATGTTGGGCGACAGGAAGTTCCCGGCGCAAGCCGAGGCTGAAGAGGCGGCGCGCGCCAGCCAATGTTTCGGCGGCCGCGAAGAGCTGGACCGCATTGCCGTAGTCGCCGAGCCTGGCCACCTGCGCGGCGAGCGTATCCATCACGGAACCGACTTCCGAATACCCCTCATCCCCGGGCGACCCGGCCGGAAAGCGCTCCCGTTCACGAATCTGGTCGAGATCCCGCAGAGCCTTCGCATAAAGAGAGCGCATGTCCTCATAGCCGTCGAGGCCGATCCAGCGCGCCAGACGCATCATCGTGCTGTGCGAAACCCCGGCGAGCTGCGCTTGTTCGCGCATCGACAACAGAGCCACGTCCTTTGGATGATCGAGTACGAAACGCGCGGCCGCCTGCAGTCGCGGCGGCATTGTCTCGAACCGCTCGGCTAGAAGTTCAGTCAAAGGTCCTCGTTCCATTTCGCTTCAAACCTGCCCCCACAATAAGTTACCCGTCCCCACCGGAACGGTACGCGTCACCAATCTTAAACGCAACAGAAATGTGACGTATGGAATTTATATCTTATAAATATTCCAAATGGACTTTCTCCTCGAAAACGGCTACCTTGCGCTTGCTACTGGGCGGCGATTGCACGGTCTCCGCAGGGTCCGCCATTCGATCTGCAATTCAAGGAGCAACCAATGTCAGATTCCCCCTCTTCGGTGACAACCGGAACGTCCAATCCCGAACAGAACCTGGACAAGCTTATCGCTCACCAGGAAAAGATGTTCAATTTGAGCATGAAAGCCGAGCTGGCAAAGTCGTCCAACGACATCAACATGAGCCTCTCTCGCAAAATTGGCGATTCGGCCCAGAAGGCCTGACGATCAGCCCTATTCCCGGGTGTGCCGCAAGACGACCCGCGGCACACCTTCGTTTCCAGGTTCTGCTTCGACTTTGCATTGACCCGACCGCGTTGGGCCCGACGCCTGCAGGAGGTGATGTAAAATGAACGCCAGGGTATCCAGTATCTTTGGGAACCTACCGGAGAGGCTTCGGGCAGGTGTGTCCAGCATCGGCCGACACCGGCATGCACTGCAGGTATCGACGGGCGCCTCATCCGCGCGGGCTCATCCCGTCTTCGAGGTCGTGCAAGGCGCTCATAGCGGCGCGACGCTCAAGCTTGAGCATGAGACCTACACGATCGGCTCGAGCACGGAAGCCGACATCGTTCTCAGCGATTCCGGCATTGCCGGGATTCACACCCGTCTGCGCTTTCGCGGCAATCGCGTCGAGTTGGATGCGGCGGGCGGTCCGGTCGAGCTCGCCGATGGCGGGGTTGTCCCGATGGGTCACGGCCGCCACTGCAGGCTTCCCATCGACGCCGCCATGGGCGAGGCGCGCTTCCGTATTGCAGGGGCGCCGCCGAAACGCGCCAGAACGGCCGTCGCAAGCAACTCCCTGTTCGCGTTCAGCGGCGTGCTGGTGGCCATCTTCGCCGGATTCATCGCCTCGAACAGCCTCTCGCGCGCGGCGCCTGAGACGAGCTGGCCGAATGAAAGAACCGGCGTCCTGGCGGCGCTGGGCTTAGGCCATGCAGGCGCCGGCGAACCGCAGGCGACGGGCCCGACGGACGAAGATGACATCGCAGGCGCGCGCGACAGATTGACCGAACGCCTCAAGCAGGCCGGCGTTTCCGGCGTGGAGATTACGGCATCGAGTGACCGGCTCCTAGCGTCCGGTACGCTGCCGCGCGGGCAAGCAGACGACTGGCGAACCGTCCGCGCCTGGTTCGATCAGTCCTACGGCGGCCGCGTGCTGTTGGCCTCCAACGTTACAACGAGCGACGCTGCGCAAATGCCCCGCCTGCGCCTGCAGGCCATCTGGTACGGCGCCCAGCCCTATGTCATCGCCATGGACGGCACCCGATACCACGAGGGTGCTTTCATCGACGGCGGCTGGAGCATCGCGGAGATCGGCGACACGCAGCTCGTACTGAAAAAGGCCGGCAACATCGTGACGCTGAAATATCAATGACACCGCGACTGGATGCGCTGCGGATCGATACGTCGAGGCTGGATGGCAATGCCGGACGCGAAGCGCCATCCGTAGAGGGGACACGTCGCCGAAATGTTGACCGTCCCCGGCTGAATGGTCTGGAGAGGCCGTCGGCGCGGGCGGGCAAAGCACCCGATGGCGCGACTGAAACGCAAACGCGCGATGCAGACGGTTCTCCCTTCATTACCGGCCTTGGCGCCATTTCGCTTGACGATGCGCTCGAAGATTTCGTCGTGCCGGACATTCCGGATCCCACCATCATCCGCCGCTCTCTTTCGATCCTGCAGCACTGCGTGGAGCACCTGGTTCCCGACCTCGACGGCGGTGAACAGCTTCACGACCTGGCGACGGCGCTGCTGGAAGACGAGATCGAACTGCACAAGGAGTTGCTTCGTTTGATGCAGGAAGGAGCGAACTCTGACTGAGGCGGGCGATACGATCAAGCTGCTGCATATCCTGGCTCATCTTTATGGATGCCACGGGCAATCGAAACGCGGCGTCGCGTATCTGCTTCTCGCAGTGCAGCTGTCGCCTAAAGATGTCGGCGTTCTGCGCACCCTTGCCCATCTCCTTATCCGCAGCGGCGAAGGGGTGAAGGCGCTGACGATCATTGCCCGGCTCGAAGCCCTCGGCGATGGCGGTCATCCAGTCCTCACCCTTCTGAAAAGCAAAGCGCTGATGGCGACTGGCGATGTCATGGAGGCTCGGCGCTCCTTCAAGGATTTCCTGGCGCACTATGAGGCCGATCGCCGTGCTTGACCGTCTTTTGCCTTTCCTTGTGAAAGTAGGACGCCGCAGCGACCTGGTCATTGCGATGCTGATGCTCGTCTCCGTGGTGATGATGCTCATCCCCCTGCCGACGGAATTGGTGGACGTCCTGATTTCGGCGAACATCGCCATTAGCGTGCTGATCCTGCTCGCCTGTTTCTATGTCCGGCATCCGCTCGATTTCTCGTCGCTGCCTTCGGTAATCCTCATCGCCACGCTGTTTCGCCTAGCGATCACCATCACCACAACGCGCCTTATCCTCCTGCAGGCGGATGCCGGCGACATCGTCATGACCTTTGGCAACTTCGTGGTCGGCGGCAGCATCGCGGTGGGCCTGGTCATTTTTCTCATCATCACAGTTGCCCAGTTTGTGGTGATCGCCAAGGGTGCCGAACGTGTGGCGGAAGTGGCGGCGCGCTTCACGCTCGACGCCCTGCCCGGCAAGCAGATGAGCATCGACGCGGAGCTGCGCAACGGCGATATCGACCAGGATGAGGCGCGACAGATGCGGCGGCAGGTCGAGCGGGAGAGCCAGTTGTTCGGCGCCATGGACGGCGCCATGAAATTCGTCAAAGGCGACGTCATCGCCGGCATCGTCATTATTCTGGTCAATCTGATCGGCGGCTTCGCCGTCGGCACCCTGCAGCACGGCATGTCGCTTGGCGAGGCCGCCGCCACATACTCGTTGCTGACGGTCGGCGACGGGCTCGTTTCGCAGATTCCGGCCTTGCTCGTTGCCGTCGCCTCCGGCGTGATGATCACGCGCGTAGCCGGCGCGGAAGGGCATACGGACCTTGGCGGGCAAATCGCCAGCCAGCTTCTGCGCGACGCGCGGGCGCTGGCGCTGGCATCCGCCATCCTGATCGGCTTGAGCCTGGTGCCGGGCTTCCCGACGATCGTTTTTCTGATCCTCGGCGCAGTGCTGGGCATCGGCGCCTATGCCTTGCACCGCAACACCCACCGCGAGGCAGAACCCGGCAAAACCGTCGCCCTGCGCAGGGAAGAGGACCAGGACCGGATGGAAGCGCTGCCTCACTCGAGGAATGCCACGTTGCTGCAGTCGACGGGGATCGTCGCCCGGCTTGGCAGCGGTTTCGGACAATCCTTTACCCCCACCGAAATCCAGGAACGGACCGAGCGCATCCGCCGCGAACTTCTCGACGATCTAGGCATAGACGTTCCGCGAATTGACCTGCAGACAGACGACAGCCTCGAGCCCGCGCATCTGCGCCTTGACCTGGAAGGCGCCCCTACCCTGGATGCGGAGATTCCCGCCGACAGCGTCCTGTTCGAAGGGGACGTCGCTCACTTGGACCTTATCGATGTTCCCTATCGGGAAGCTGGAGCGATCGGCCCGAGACGTCCCGCATTCTGGGTGGAAAGCGATCGGGCAGCGGAGCTTGCTGCAGCGGGGCTGGAATTCCTGCCGCCAGGCGCGGTAGCCGCCAAGTGGATCGGCGATGCGCTCAGGCTTTATGCCGATCATTTCGTCGGCATCCAGGAAACCCGTCACCTCCTGATCGAACTGGAAGCCGAGTATGCGGACCTGGTTCGCGAGGCCCAGGAAGCCGTGCCATTGCAGAAAATTGCCGAAGTTCTACGCCGGCTGGTCGCCGAGAACGTTCCGATACGCAACCTGCGCATCATTCTCGAAGCCATCGCCGATTGGGGCCGCAGGGAGCAGGACACCGCCTTGCTGGCCGAGCATGTGCGCGTTGCGCTGAAACGGCAAATCAGCTTCCGGATGGCCGACCGCAACCGCATCATCGCTGCCTATCTGCTCCAGCCTTCGGCCGAGTCCGCGCTCAGATCCGCCGTGCAGACATCGTCGACCGGCACCGTGCTCAATCTTTCCGATCCGGAAAGCCAGGCGATTGCCGGGCAGATAAAGAAGGCGTTGTCGCAGACCACCGCGACGACACAACCGGTGGCCCTTACCACCGTGGATGTGCGGCGCCACCTGCGTGGTCTTCTCGTCCACAGCGGCATCGAGATTCCGGTCATGTCCTATCAGGAGCTGGCGCCCGAATTCAACGTTCAGCCACTGGCGACGATCACAGCAAAACATGGCGGCGAGCGCGAACGGCAAAGTTCGCCGTCTCTGCCGGCGCACGACAAAACAGAACATGGGACATCCCCCTGATCCATCACGAACAGGACGTTCTCCAGCATGCGCAAATGAGGGACGGCATGAAAGATCGATATTTTGCAACTCCCGCCCCGGCAAGCCGGCTGCGATGGCTCGCCGGCCACCGGAGCGTCAGAGCGATACTGATCCTGCTGCTTGCGCTGACGTGCGCCGCCAATCTCGCGCGGGGCCAGGAAATCTCGCCGCGTGTCGACGGTGCCAGGGTCGATCTGCACGTCGGTCAGGGGCGCCTCCTGCGCTTCAATGAACCGGTGGAGTCCGTGCTGGTCGCCGATGCGACCATCGCCAATCTGCAAATCGTCGCCCCGGACATCGTCTATGTCTTCGGGCTGAAATCCGGTGTGACGAACCTGATCGCCATTACCGGCGACCAGAGGGTCAAGGCATCGATGGAGTTTCGCGTGAGCGCCGACGCGAGCCCAGCCGGCGAAGCTGCCAACCTGTTGCAGCCGACCTCGACGACGGAACTGACGATCTTCGGCAACCGCATCGTCGCGCTGGGGCAAACACGCAGCGTCAACGAAGCGCTGGATGTGGACAGCGTCGCCCGAACCTACTCAGCGCCGGAACATCCTCCCATCAACAACACGACGATCACCGGCTCGCAGCAGGTCAACATTCGCGTGCGCTTTGCCGAGGTTTCGCGAACCGAATTGCAGTCCTACGGCGTCGATTGGGAAGTTTTCATCAACCAGAGCGATTTCAAGTTCGGCGTCTTGCGGAGCGGCGGTGTCAGTGAGGGGAGCGGTCTCGGCATCAGTCTCGGCGTCAAGGGTGTGAACGTCGAGATATTGCTGGAAGCCTTGCAACGTAACGGAATCGTCAAGATCCTGGCGGAGCCAAATCTGACTGCCATGACCGGGCAAACGGCGAGCTTCCTGGCGGGTGGTGAGGTGCCGATCCCTATACCGCAGGGCAAGGACATCCTCGGCGTGGAGTATAAACCCTTCGGTGTCTCTCTCGGCTTCACGCCGACGCTGATCAATGACCAGCGCATCGCTCTGCATGTTCAGCCCGAGGTCAGTTCGATAACCGATGGCGGTGTCAGCATGGGCGGGTACAATCTTCCCAGCTTCATCGTCCGCAGGGCCGACACCACCGTCGAGGTGGCGAGCGGCCAGACTTTCGCGATCGCCGGCCTGTTCCAACAGCGCTTCGCAAGCAATCTCGAAAAATTTCCGGTGCTGGGCGACGTGCCGATCCTCGGCGCGCTGTTCCAATCGCAGCGCTATCAGCGCGAGGAAACGGAACTGGTGATCCTGATCACGCCCTATCTCGTGGAGCCCGTCAGCGCACACGACCTCGTGACCCCCATGGATCGTCCGGCAGCACGCAGGACATCCAGGAAATCGGCTGGAATGGGCCTTATCATCAAGTAGTGGGAGAGTAAGGTATGTCCTCGAATTGTTTCCGCACCGCCTTGGCCATGCCTTTCCTTGCCCTGGCGGGGTGCAATCCCGCACCGCCCGATTACTCGCCCGGCTACAGTTATGTCGCAGCCGACGGCTTCGCCGATTCCAGTAAGACGGCGGGCGGCGCGATCCTGGTGCCGGACGCCTGCCTGAGCGACCCCGCGGACCCGACGCCCAGTCCGGCGGCAACGCCCGGAACGATCGTTCCGCAGCTAGGGCCGCATCTGCCGCCCGGCTGCGCCAACGCCTACAACCTGCAGCGCATGGTCGAGAGCGAACGCGACCTGGTGGAAGGCCGCCATCCGGGACCGGCATCGGCGGCGCCAACGGCGCGGGCGGCGCGAAAATACCTGTATGGCAAGGATTCACCGCTCGGGGGCGCGCGCAACACCGGCATGGAACCGTCACCGGTGCAATGATGGACCAGAGCTGCACGGCGTTGGCGACCGCCTCATGGCGGCTAGCCGTTCATGGAGCCCAGCGCCTTGGCTCGCGCATGCACGGTCTTCTTCGTACCGATCGCCTTGGCTTGCGCCAGCAGCGTGTCGATGTCCTTGGTCGACAATCCCGTCGGCGGAGAGGCGCGCACCACACTCTCCTGCCCCAGAAGTCCGTAGACGACGACGATGTTGCGCTTGTGATGCAATTGGGCGTTCGGCGAAGCGGCGATCTTCTGCGCCAGGAGAACGGCGCTTGCCGACTGTTGGGCAAGGGCGGCGGCCAGCGCCATGTTGGTCTCGATGTCGAGATCGCCAGGCGCCAGGGCGAGCGCCTTCTGGAAGGTCGTTTGCGCCGCATCGGTGTCGCCGGCGAAGATGTAGGCGACCCCCAGGCGATTGTAGGCCTTGCTCGAGTGGACGCTCTGCGCCCCTTCGGCAAGCGCACGAATGCCCGCCTCCGAATCCCCCTCGTCTATCATGGCCGAGCCGAGGCCAACCAGCGCCGGGCCATAGCTGGGCGCGCGCGACAATGCCAGGCGATACGTCTTGACGGCTTGTTCGCCATAGCCGGCGCGCGCATAAGCATCGGCGACGCTGACAAGCGTGGCCGGCTTGGCGTCGGGAACGGCAGCCGCCTGCTCGTAGAGAGCCAGTGCCGTATTCGGGTCACCCCGCGATTCAATGTCACTCGCAAGCTTGACGAGGCGGGATGAATGCGTCGGCACCTCCTCCTTCTCGGTCTTGCTCACCCCGGCATCCTGCAGCGTCGTGCAGCCGGAGAAAACCATCATACTGGATGCAACAAAAAGCACTGCACAAAACCGCATGCTCTACTCCTCGATCGCGCCTGGTAGCACCTTATACAAGGCGTTCGAACACGGATACAGAAAGCCCTCGACAGGTTGACTAAATGGCCCAGGAAACTGAGGAAAAGAGACTACCGGCATCCGACAAGAAACTCAGGGACGCGCGAAAGAAGGGACAGGCGTCGCAAAGCCGCGACTTCGTTTCGGGTTTCGTGCTTCTCGCCGCGCTCGCCTATCTTTTCGTCTTCTGGCCAACCGTGGTCGAACGTCTCATCGAGTTGGTGCAGACGGTAACGCAAGGCGATCAGACGTCCTTTTCCACGATCAGCGACACAGCCGTGCGGCAGGCCTTTCTGACGGTTTTCCTGATCATCGCCCCCCTCGTGGCGGTGATCGCCGCCGTGACAATCCTGTTCGGCACGATCGCCACCCGCGGGCCCGTCTTTTCTTTTGAACCGCTCAAGCCACAGATCGATCACATAAATCCCGGCAAGGGTTTCAAACGGCTGATGTCCATGCGCAACATGGTCGAGTTCGCCAAGAGCCTGATAAAGACGATTTGCCTGTCCGTCCTGTTCGTCGTTGTTCTCCTGGCATGGTTCCAGCCGCTGTTCGATGCGCCGGGTTGCGGCGAAACCTGCATGATGCCGATGGTCCTTTCCGCCCTGACGCCGCTTGGAATGGCGGCGGCGCTCGCCTTCGTCGTCATCGGTGTTGTCGACGTGCCGATCCAGCGGTGGCTGTACCGGCACGATATGCGCATGACGCGAACCGAGCTCAAGCGAGAACACAAGGACCTGGAAGGCGATCCGCTGATGCGCCGCGAGCGGCAGCGGCGGCAGCACGATGCCGTTGCTCGCCCCGAGAAGCTCGGCGTTAAGAACGCCGTCCTCGTCCTGCATGCCGATGATCGCGCCATCGCCTTGCGCTACGTCCGCGGCGAAACGCCGGTGCCGGTAATCGTCGCCAAAGGACAAGGGCGCCTGGCAGCCGAGTTGCTGTCGCAAGCACGCTGGAACGCGTGCTCGATTGTCGAGGACACCAGATTGGTCGGCCAGATGTTCGATCGGGCACGCATCGGCGAGTTTATGGATTCCAGGCTCTTTCAGCCGGTCATCGCCCATCTGGTCCGGCTTCAGCTCGTTTAGACCGATCATCTCCTGCTGCAGGTTTCGCTGCGCATTCCATCTGGTATCCCGTGGCACTCGCTCCGGCCCTTGGTGAGACCGCCGGAGCGAGTGCCGGCGCGTGCGCCATGAAGGTCGGCAGGGCTCAAAATACCTTGAAGAAACCGACATCCGATTGACAATCGAGTTCCGTCACGAGCATGCGCCCCGGCGTTTCGGTGATGAACATCTCCAGCTCGGCGCATTGCAAGGCATTCCTGGCGGTGCCACAACTCGCCCAGAAAACCGGAATCTCGTCCGCTCCGACCTGCAACGCCTCTCCCCAGTTGGGCCGGCCGATATCACGGATTCCCAGAACCGCGGGGTCGCCGACGTGAATGGGCGCTCCGTGGGCGTGCGGGTAGCGGGCCGTGATCGCGCGAACCTTGTCCACGTCACGACGACGGACGGGCAGCATCGACACGACGATCTCGCCGCCGAACACCCCCACCCGGACGGTCTGGATCGAGGTTCGGAACATGGGGACGGTCCGTCCCCGCTTGAGGCCGCGTACTTCGACACCCGCTTCCCTGAGCGCCGGCTCGAAAGTGAAGCAACAGCCGAGCGCGAAAGCGGCGAAATCCGAGCGCCACACATCGACGATGTCGCTGCGCCGCTCCACGAGCGCGCCGAAGCGATACATGTCATACAGGGGAACGTCCGTGCGAATGTCCACCTCGCCCAGTCCGGCGAGCATCGCGCTGCCCGCCTGGCCGACGCCGACAACGGGCAGAGGCTTTGAATTGAGGGTGCAGAACTTCAGGAAATCTGCAGCGAAACGACGGGACAGCACGGCGATGCTCGCCTGCAGTTTGCGTTGCGCCAGCCCTTTCGTGCTTCCCCTGTATGCGCCGTCCCGGATCAAGCTCCGTAACGCGTCAGGGGCCATCGTCCGGACGTCTTCGTCTACAGCTAACCGTTCATGACGAGCTACAACTTCCATGACCGCCCTCTCAGATCCGAAGTACGCCGATTCCGCAGCATTGTTGCCAAAGAAGAATCTGTCAAACCGTTGCCATCGATGCTTCCGATAACATATCTTTACACAATGATATCTGTTGAATATTTAGCATTTTGAATGTCATGGTCTGTCAGTAGACAAAGTACCAATAGAGATTTCCATAAATTCTCCAAAACACAGCAGGCTGAGGGAAATTTCATTCGGTTCGGCTCCATGCGCTCGAAAACACCGGGAATCATTGACAATCCGGGCAGGCAATATCAGCGATGTATTGATGTGCCATGGTCAAGAACGTCAAATCCCGGCTCATATAGAAAACAAGGAACGACGCGTAGAGGACAAGCACCAGACTGAAGACCAGCGTCTTCAGGACAAGCGAGAGAGCAAAGACATTGAGATGCGGCGAGGCCCGGGCAAGAAGCGCCAGAAGCACGTCCGACAGCAGCAGGCTGATCACAAGCGGGAACACCAAGACAAGCGCCATCACGAGGATGCGATTGAGCAACATCAGGAATGTTTCCGCCGCCTGCGGGCTGAAGATCGGCATGAGGCTGTCGACGGGCCAAAGGCCGTAGCTGTTATAGACCGTGCTGACCGTCAGCTGGATACCGCCGGAGGCGAGAAACAGAACCATGACGATCAAAGTCAGAAACGTTCCGGTGGTGCTCGTTTCATGCGTCATCATCGGGTCGATCAGCGCCCCCATGGTTGATCCGCGCTGAAGGTCGACGATGTCGCCGGCGGTCTCGGCAGCCCAGAAGGGAATACCGAGGACGAAACCGAGAGTAGCGCCTATGATGAACTCCTTCAGCATGAGGATGACGACCAGGGGCGGCGACGCCGTCATCTGGTCGAGTGCACCGGCGATCATCGGGATCACCGGTATCGACAGGGCCAGTGCGACACCATTGCGCAAAAGTCCGGTCAGCCGGACTCGACTGAACAGCGGCATCACCATCATCACCCCGGCGAACCGGGCCAACGCAAAGGCCGCCGCCAGCACATACAGCTCGAATTCCGCAACTGATGTGAACAGCGCGTCGAACGGCATGGCGGGCCTAACGCGTAACGTAGGGGAATTCGTCGAGCGCCTGCGAGGCCTGCTCGGCGATTTGCGCCGCCAGAAGAGGCCCCAGCAGCATCACCACCAGCAGAACGACGACCAGCTTGATGGTCTGCGGCAGGCTCTGATCCTGGATCTGCGTCAGAGCCTGGGCAAGTCCGACGATCACGCCGATCAGAAGCGTCGCGATGATGGCGGGACTGGAGGCGATCAGCACCATCATCAAGGCGCCCTGCACCTTCGCAAGCACGAAATCGCTGGCCATGGGACAGGTCTCCTTGGATGAGTGCGCGCGCGGCGTCAGCCGTAGCTCAGGATCAGGCCGTGCATCAGCCGCGACCAACCGTCGATTGCCACGAAGAGGAAAAGCTTCAGCGGGATGGAGATCAGGACGGGCGAAACCATGATCATGCCCAACGTCATCAGGACGTTCGCCACGACGAGGTCGATCACCAGAAACGGCAGGTAAAGAAGGAAACCGATCTCGAAGGCGCGGGTAAGCTCGGAGGCAACGAATGCGGGTACGAGGATCGAAAGATCGCTGTCTTGCACATTCTGGTTGACGCCGTCCGGCCACAGGCGCGCGGTTCCTTCAAGGAAGAATTCGCGTTCCCCGGGGTGTGTGAAGCGCAAGAGGTGCTGGCGCAGCGGCTCGCGCACCACCTGCGCGGCGACGGCGATGTCCTCCGCGCTCTCGAACGTCACCTGTCGCTCTTCCAGGCGCCCGGAGATCTCGCTGATCAGCGGCGTTGTCACATAGACGGTCAGCACCAGGGCAATGCCGTAGAGCACAAGGTTGGGCGGGGTCTGTTGCACGCCGAGCGCGTTGCGGATCAGAAACAGGACAACGGATATTTTCAGGAAGCCGGTCATCGTCACGACGGCCAGCGGAAAAATCCCGACGAGGCCG
Source organism: Nitratireductor soli (assembly GCF_001050155.1). Taxonomy (GTDB): domain Bacteria; phylum Pseudomonadota; class Alphaproteobacteria; order Rhizobiales; family Rhizobiaceae; genus Nitratireductor; species Nitratireductor soli. Next base: position 155,394 of record NZ_LFVY01000008.1, on the reverse strand, counting down.
ACCGCGACGAGGATGCCGAGAAGGTTCGGCGATCCTTCAAGCATGGTCGAAGATCCGGACAATGCGCACGCCTAGTGCGTCGCCGATCCGGACAATCTCGCCCTGCCCGATGCGCTTTCCCTGCGCGATGATGCTGACCGCATCGCCGGGCTGTTCTGCGAGATGGACGACCGCGCCCGGCGCCAGGGCGCTAACCTCGCTGAGCGGCATCGCTTTGCGCCCCAGTTCGAAAGCAACGGTAACTGGCAAGCCATCCAAGCCCGAATCCTCGGGCTTCTCCGCGTCAGTCTGTGCCGCCTGGTTCATAATCCACTCCCAATTTGAACCGCGAATGGGGAAGGGCCTGGACAACAGAACGCACCCTTCTGCGCTCAATTGAGCCCGCGCCAGGAAGCGGCCTGCCGCCACGACCAGCGCCGCCCTGTCGGCCGAGGACGCGGCGTCGAGCGTGACGACATCCCCTGGACCAAGGTTCTGCAATTCCTCGAGGTTGAGCGAGGCTACCGCTCTCCAGATGCTGACAGAAACCGGCACATCCAGACGCAAAGGCGGCGGACCGGCCTGGCGTTCGTCGAGGAGGTGAGCCAGGCGCAGCGCCCAGTCGTTCGCGAGTTGCACGGTGCAGCCGTGGACATCGCCTCGCCACCTCGCCGCAAGCACAAAAGACGTCCTCTCGGATCGGGCCGCCGAAGGGCCAACGACGGAGCGCAATGCAATATCGACACCAAGCCGCGCCTCGAGCCTGCCGATCGCCTCTTCCAGTAGGCATTCGAGTAAAAGAGCGCGACGATCGGCAGGCAATGCTTCCAGAATCGCGCCTGGATCGAGCTGCAAAAGCAGGGCTTCAATCAGGGCCGCCGGACATTCGATCACGCCGGCATCGTCACCGATCTCGAAGCGGATGGAGGCATCCTCCTCCCCGCCTCTGGCGGGCCGCCTCCACTCGGCGGCAATCGTCAACACCTCGTCGGCAAGGGCGAGCTCGAAGGGCACCCGGCGCCGATAGAACGCGTTCAGCACAGACACCGTGTCGGACAATAGCCGAGGCGGTTCCAGCGGTCGCACGACAGCCGGCACCGTGCGCCTCAACGTCTTCTTCCTCGGACAAACCACCGCTTCAGGCATCTTCGACGACCTGGTCCTCATATCTGGCGCGGACGTCGCGCGGAATGCAGACCATCGGCCTGCTCCTCATCCGATAGCTCCGTCAGTGCCGCCTGCCGGCTGCGCGCCCGACGGGCCTGCAGTTCGATGATGCTTTCGAGCTTTTCGAGCCCCAAGCGGTATCGGCGGTGCGTGTCGCGGGCGCCGCACAGTTGATCTCGCCTTTCCCGTTCAAAATCCGTGGCCGCGGCCGCCTCCGTTTCCAGCGCCAGCAGTCGACCCGCGGCAGCGTCGAACCGATGCCGCATCTCGCGCAGATTGCTTGTGGAGACGACGCCTCCGGCCAGCGCATCGAACGACCGTCCCTCCTCGATCGCGACCTTCCGCATCTCGCCATCGATCGCCCTCTTGGCCAGGCGTACCCTTTCAGCGGCTTGAGAGCTTGATCGCCGGAGGCCGACGACCGTTTCCCCGGCGCGCTGCTCGCGCAGGCTGCGCAGGTCGAGCAGGCAAGTGAGCGCATCAGGCCTTTTCATCGAGTATCTCCCGCATCCGCTTCTGCGCTGCCGATATCGTCTCGTGGCTGGCAGTCTCCTGCCGGAGGAAATCGTTGATCCTGTCGATTCTCGCCACAGCTTCGTCGGCGACCGCGTCATGGCCCTTTTCATACTCTCCGACCCGCAACAGCAACTCGACTTCGGCATAGCGCGCCAACAGTTCGCGGATGCGGCCGGCATCGGCCCTGTGTTGCGCCGGAACCACCGTGTCCATCAGCCGGCTGCGGCTGCGAAGGACATCTATCGCCGGGAAGTGATTGCGCTGGGCGAGCTCGGACGACAGGAACACATGTCCATCCAGAAGCGCCTGCAGTTCCTCGGCCACGGGATCCAGAGTACCATCCCCCTCGATAAGCACGCTGTAGAGCCCGGTGATGGTTCCCTTCTCGCCAGGACCGGAACGCTCGAGCAATCTTGGAAGGGCGGCAAACAGCGAAGACGGGAACCCCCGCCTGGTCGGCGGCTCGCCCGACGCCAATCCGATCTCGCGCTGCGCCCTGGCGAATCGGGTGACGTTGTCCAGAGCCAGCAGGACGTGCTTGCCCTGATCGCGGAAATACTCGGCGATCGTCGTTGCAACATAGGCGGCATTCAGACGCTCGATGGCCGGACGATCCGAGGTTGCCGCAATGACAACCGTGCGTGCCATTCCACCGGCAGCGCGCTGGCGTTCGACGAACTCGCGCACCTCGCGGCCGCGCTCGCCGACCAGGGCAACGACGGCAACATCGGCATCCGTGCCGCGAACGATGTCCGACAACAGCAGGGACTTGCCGACGCCCGGCTCGCCCAGAACTCCCACGCGCTGCCCCCGGGCACATGTCAGCAAGCCGTCCAGTGCGCGGATGCCCAGTTGCATCGGATCGGACACCAGCGCACGGGCGAAGGGGGACGGCGGATCGGCATGAACGGAGTAATTCCGCTCAACGCCGGGCATTTCCTCGGGGCCGCCATCGAGTGGCTTCCCGAAGGCGTCGATGACGCGCCCCAGGAGGCCGGGTCCGACCCCGACCTGCAAGGCGGCGCCCGTGGGCACCACCTCCGTCAGGCTCGACAATCCCGTCAGGTCGGCAAGCGGCAGCAATATCGCCTGCTCATTCTCGAGGCCGACCACCTCGGCGCGAACCGAGCGCCCGGTTTTCGGGTCGACGAGATTGCAGATTTCGCCCAGCCGCACCTCGTCCACTGTGGCATGAACGACGACGCCGACCACCCGGCGCACGCGCCCCCTTTTCGGCCGGGCGACGTCCTGACGCAGCCGCTGGTTCAAATCGGGCACGAGGCGCGAGAGCTTTTGCTCGACAGGAGACTGCTTCACGATGACGCCTCGTCCACAGACCCGAGAGCTACCGCGACGGCCTTGAGTTGCACCTCTATGCCGGCTTCTATGACAGCGGCGTCGGTGGTGACGATGCAGGCGCCGGCAGCGAGTGAAGCATCGCCGGCAACCTCGAACGAAAAGCCGAAGCGCGATGGCTCGACAAGCGTGCCAAGTCTGCCGCGCACCGCCTCAACCGCGTCGGGATGGACGGTGACGCGCAGATATTTTGCGCTCCGGATATCGAGGATTGCCTGTTCGGCGGCTCGCGCGACCAATTCGGCGATGTCGAGTTCGCCCAGAACCCTTTCCACGACGTCGAGCGCAAGAGTGACGATCTCGCCCGTCAAACCGGCAAGATAGCGATCGACCTTTTCCACGGTCTCGCTTGTCAGGCGGGCAGCCTCCCCGGCGCCCTGCTCCCTGCCATCCTCGTAACCCCTGGCGTACTCCGCCGCATAGGCACGCCGCGCGGCGTCGCGCATCCGGCCGGCTTCGCTCTGTGCCGCCTCCAGGAATGCGAAGCCATCCTGCCAGGCCTTGGCTTCCTGAGCGCGCAGGATGCGGGCGGCAGGCCGGGCGGGCAGTTTGCGGGACTGTTCCATCACCTTCGCCATCCCGCTGCCTCACTCCGCCAGCCGTCGGACGATCAGCGGACCGATCGTCGCGAAGCATGGAACCAGCGGCTCTGCAAGCGGGCTCTGCGGCGGCAGCTTGAGCCGGACCCGCGCCGCCACGAATTGTCCAACCGCTTCGCACCAGGCAACGAGGCACCGCCAGCCATCCGCCTCGATACGCTCGCGGATCCTCGTCAACGGCTCGAGCGGCTGCTCGGGGCCGGCGAGATCCTTGTTGGCCACCGCCAGAGTGCAAAGCGCCGCGCCAAGCTCGTTGCGCAGAATGGCGGCTTCGCGACCGGAGATCGTCCGAGCCAGCGTCGCCGCCCAATAGACGGCACCGGCCTTCATGGCGATCTCGGACAGTTTTTCGGCGGAGGCATAAGCGATCGCCTGATCGACCTCCTCCATCGCCGGCGCGCCTTTCGCTATCGATGTCGGCAATCGATGCTGATCCGCGAGAAGACGTGAAAGGCGCCCCTGCAGCCGCTTGGTCGCCAGCAGCCGCCTGGCCGTTTCACGGCTGATCGCATCCCCGAAGCAGGAAACCAACCAGGCCGGATCGGCATAGACCGACGGCAGTTGCCGGAACAACTCATCCTCGTCGACCGCATCCAAATCGGGTGCCGCAGCCGGAATCATGTCTTCTTCACCGGGCTCGGAGCGCTCAGCGCATAGACCCGTTCGCGCTGCCGCCAGTGCAGAAAGGCCAGCCGGCCGCCAAGCAGCAGGGCGACCGCGCAAAGGCCGTAAAACATCCACATGGCGCGGGCCACGCTGTCGGGATGCAGCCAGAGACCGAGGAACGTGACGAAGCTTGGCCCTACCGCCGCGGAAGGCGCGCTGGCCTCGACGGGCGCAAGCACCACCGAGACGTTGTCGTAGTCGAGCCCGGCGACGCCGTTGGCCACCAGCATCTTCACCTTCGGGATGAACGCGCCCATCGAAACGGACGCCCGGTGGCGAATGAACACCGAGGCCGAGGACGGGATCAATCGCTGCCGCAGCGGGTCGTTTTCAGGCAAAACCAGATGCACACGAGCGGACAGGACGCCGTCTATGTCGGAGATCGTCTGGGACAATTCCTGGCTCAGGCCGAAGATCATTGTCGCCCGCTCCTCGACCGGAGACGACACCAGGCCGTCGCGCTCGAACACCTGGCCGAGCGTTGCGAACTCCTGCCTGGGCAGCGCGTTCTCCTGAAGCACCGTCATGGCGTCGGCAAAATGTCCCTTGCCGACCGTGACCGTCATTTTTCCATCCGCCGTCGCCTGCCTACGGGCAGGGATGCCATGGCGCACGAGCGCTGCGACGATCTCATTTGCCTGGCGCTGATTGAGATCCGAATAGAGCTCCACCGAACAGGCCTGCAGGACGAGAAATCCAATGAGCACGAGCGTCAAGCGACACGCCGCACCCCACTTCCTCACTAAAAGCCGTTGCATGCTGATCCTGCTCTCGAGATATGGCACTGCAGCTATTGCTGCTTGATCAAGGTGCTGGCCGATCCAGTCGCTGCCGTGAGACTGTTCGTCGCCAGGGAAACATTGGCTGTCGCCCACATCACCGAGATGGCCCTGTCGAGAGTTTGCGCCATGGTTTCGGCGGGTGTCGCCCCCGCGGTTGCTCCTTCGGCGTCCATGACACTGCTAGAGGCTGCGGCTTGCGATGCCGTTCCGGCTTCCCCAGCCGAAGCCGCGTTGGCATCTGCAAGCGCCTTCTTGGCTTGCGTTGCCAGCCCCTCGAGCGATTCCACCGCGGAACCGATGAGGGCCGACGGGTTCGTCAGCGTGGCTGCGCCGGCGATGTTATTGTCGAGCAGGTAGTCGAAAAGCTGTTGCTCAACAGTGGCCTGCTGTGCCTGCGCCGCTTGGAGCTCAGCCGGCAAAGCAGAGTTTGCCAATGGGGCAATCGATGTGGCTTCCATGATCGGATCCTCAACCGCGACGAACTGATTGTTCCCGCCGAAACGCTATCCCTCTGAATTGCTCGCCTCTTGCATCGCCGCCAGTTCCTTGGTGTTCGGAGCGTTGGGACCATTCGGCTTGAGTTGCGCCAGCTTGGCATCGACCTGCGCGTCGAAATCGCCCTTCTGCGCCGCGTTTTCCTGGTTCGCCTGCGCCAGCGATGCTGTCGCGATATTGTCGAGCTTCATCATTCTCTCCCTATTCGCTTTTACCCGCCGGGACATTTTCAGCGGCCACTTGCTTGCCACGGAAAACCCGTACGGGAACGATTTCTCGCGACGATGCGTCGACCTCGCGCGCGATACGTGAGGTCGCAGGTCCCGAAACGACTCCGAGGCTTTTCTTGACGGCCGCGACATAAGCTGGCGGTCCCGAAACTGAAATGACGTTCTCCGCCTCGGAAATCCGGACCGGATAGCGTGGATCGGCAATGCCGAGATCTTCGAGTTTCCGGCCGACGCCCTTCGTCGCTTCCGCGCCAAGCTTAATAATCTCAGTGCGCATCTCGCCGACCGTCGCCACATGCAAGATGGAGCTGTCGAAATACCAGGCGAGCCCGTACCTGCTGCAGACCCAGTCGAGGAATTCCTGCGCGGTGCCGACCGGCATGCCGGCGCTCAACCTGCCGCCCACCTGCTTGCTCACTTCGACCGGGATGCCGACGTTGCGCCCGAACTCCTTCAGCGCATCGCCCACCGGCTGATCGACGGTGATGTACTTGTACGTGCCTGACGGCCAATCCGGCTGAGCGGCAAGCGATGGAACCTGCGACGTGTACAGAGAAAAGCCAGCCGCGAAGCTGATCAGCGCCCAGGACCGCCATACTGCCACGCGGGTTCGAAAGTCCATGCATCCTGTCCAATCGAAAGCTGCAAACAGCGCTCCACCCACTGGGATCGCCTAGTCGTGGTCGTAATCTACAACTCCGAGCATCAAAAATAAAGTCCAAATGGATTTTTTAATAATAATAAATTCCAAGTGTTGCATGTCGTGAAAACACATGCAACCTGTTGCCCAACTTGGCCGGCAAGCGCAGGTCGGCAGCGCGTTCGCGCTGTTGCAATCCGTGAAAGGACATTCGTCGCCATGACAAAGGGCAACGGCCGTCACCGGCTCTGCAATCGCGAAATCCGATCAGGAATCGCCGCGCAGCGGCGTGCGGGGTGGCGGTGGCTGACGGTCCTGACCATGGCATTGTCCATCCTCGTCGTGGCCGAAGACAGCAGCGCGCAATCCGACGCGCGCTACAACCCCCGAACCTGGGCCTATGATCCGGCCGAACGAACAGTCATCGCGCCCTCGGGAGAGAGGCTGGCAGCGGAGCCGTCCAATGCGCCGGCGCATGTTCCACTGCCGCGCGAGAACGTCGCCTTTGCTGAACCCTATGCGAAGGGAACGATCCTGATCGACACGTCGGAGCGGCGCCTTTACCACGTGCTCGGCGAGGGCAGAGCCCTTCGATACGCCATCGGTGTCGGAAAGGAGGGCTTCAACTGGTCCGGTCGGGATCGCGTTTCCGCCAAGCGGGAATGGCCCGACTGGAGACCTCCAGCAGAGATGCGGCAACGCGAGAGCGCCAAGGGGCGCTCTCTGCCGGCATATGTTCCAGGTGGTCCGAACAATCCGCTGGGAGCGCGGGCGCTTTACATCGGCGCGACGCTCTACCGTATCCATGGCACCAACCAGCCATGGACCGTCGGCACGGCAAACTCCTCCGGCTGCATCCGCATGACAAACGACGATGTCATCGATCTGTACGATCAAGTGGCCATCGGCGCCGAGGTCATCGTGCGGCGCTAGTGGTCTGACCGCAACAGATGGTACCCATCCGTTTCGAACAGTCAGCCCACAAGCTATTGATCTGGTGATGCGATCCCGAGCGCCTGCCGCGAGCGTCCTATTGCCCCGTTCCCACTCGATTATTTCCCAGCGTGTTGACGGGAACTCAACCGGCACTTTCACGGCACCCAGTGTGCAGTATCGCTCTGAAAGCGTCGAGATCGGCATCGAGAAAATGTAGCAGGTCGGTCGCATGCTTCATGATAGTTCCCGAATTACTCTTGCTCTGATCCCAGCAAACTGGATCGTTCGAAAGAGGATCAGCCAGGCGACCTACTTCAACGGGAAAAGAGAAACATGACGGGCTGATGCCGACCGCGCGAACCCGACCATCCGCGAGCAGCATCTCGTCGTAGCCGTAGTCGCTGATCCAGATCTTGGTCTCGATGAAGAATTGGTTCCCGGCAGGCCAATGCCGACGCTGCCGTGGATGATGAAGTCGCCCCCGGCTCGCGCTTCAGCCCGCTGATGTCGTTCTCGTTGGTGGAAGACAGCGTCCCGCTGTCACGCCACCCGTCCACATTGCGCAAACCCGAGGCCACGATTTTCTCATGGCGTCGAGCCGTCGTGCGTAGGCGCGCTGCATATCGTCGAGGCTCGACAGATCGCCAGTCTGCAGCTCGGCTTCGTTTGCCAATTGCGATCAATCTCCCGCGAGATCGCCGAAGGTCATCCGGCCCCAGCATCAAAGTACCGGCTTCCCCGACAAGCGAACGCTCTTAAACCATCATCTGTTCGTCCAGGCGCACCCGGTCCATTTCGTGGTCCGGCCCGGTCCCGAAGCCGTCCAGCGTCGTCAACCGGGATGGAAATTCAGCGCGTCTCCGCCGCACCCACATGACGCGCATGAGCTGGAGGACATTGCGCAGGGGGCTCGTGAGTGGCGACGTCGGGACTATCGATCATGGCCCCCAGGTCATTGGTGGTCACGAGGACTATCTCACCGCACTCGCCGCTCATTCGCAACCACAGGTCGATGATCTCGTTCTGGGTCGTTGTGTTCTGGATGATCCGAATTCTCCTGTTCTCCACCCGTGGGTCGTCGAGCGCTCGCAGCGACACCGCCGCAATGTCGGCTTCACTAACGAACGCACCTTTGAGATCGCCATCTCCATAGAAACCGACCTCTGTCAGTGGAGTTGAGCCGCCGAGGCACTTGGAGAAGCCGGCTGATCTGCTACGAGGGTGTTGCCGGGTTAAGCGGTTCTGCCGGTGACCGTATCGAGGATCAGCTTTCCAAGTTCCGGAAACACGTGCAGCTTGTCTTCGCAAACCGTTTTTCCTTGTGTCATCAACGCCAGGATAAACGGGGGCCCTGCAGGGAGAACGATGCGTATCAGATCGTGCTTGAAGTACGATGCATGCGGGTCGCCCGTCCACGAGTTCTTGCCTGCCTTGCTCCAGATCTTCGCATCCTTCGGCGTGCCACCCCCGAGAAAATCCTCGACCTGGTAATGCGGGCTTTTCGATTTCCGGCCTTCGCGTTCGCGCATCAGAATGTCCTGCGCCCGCTGGCGGGTCTTGACGCCCAGCGGGATATCCCCGGCAAACAATTCGTAGAAAAGCCGCGCGGCCGCCAGTGGTGTCAGAGCGTTGAGGTTGCGTCCCTCCAAGCCGGCGTATTGCGCTTCACGCCCATATCGCGTGTCGTCCATCAGTTTTTGCGTTATGTTGCAGTGCTCGAATTCCGGCCAGGCAAGCCGTTGGAAAAAGCGGTTAAGCTCGTCGCGGCGATCAATCCACGCGGCAAGATCGGCGGGATCGAGCAGCGTGTCGCCGGTGGTTCCGGTCAACAGGTCGATCACGTAGTTGGTCGCCGTGTTCGAAGACCATACGATCATGTCGTGCATCGCGCGGTCCAGCTCGTCATGGGCGTGAAGCCGGCCTCCTTCCAGCGCGTGCAACGCATGAACCAGATGGAACGCCTTGACCAGACTGCATGGATAACAGCGCCAGTCGCCGCGGTGCGAGAAGCCCCGGGGCCGCGCGGCGGTTTCCTCCACGATGACGAGGCCGAACTTGTCGCGTGTCAGCCCATCCCTGCCGTAGCGGGTTTCCACGTCATCGATGATGCGCGATCCAAGCGCGTGCCAGGCGTTCGTTTGCTCAAAAAACATGCTTCTCTCATTCTTATGATTGGGTAACCGGCGCCTTCCAGCAGCGCACCAGTCCGCCCGCTACCGGCCGCAAGGCCTGCGGCTGCGCACATCGATCTTCGGTCAGCGGGCATCGTCCCGCGAACCGGCAACCCTCCGGCAGATCGAAGGGGTCCGGCATCTCACCGTCCATCGCGATGCGTTCGCGGCGGGTTCGATCCATCTGCGGCACGGCGGCGATCAGGCCCCTTGTGTAGGGATGCAGCGGCGCGTCGAAGAGGGGCTTGGCACTCTGCAGTTCGACCACTTCGCCCAGATACATGACGGCGACACGGTCGCACAGATGCGCAATCACCTGCATGTCGTGCGAAATGAACACGACCGTGATCCCCTCATCGTGCTTGAGCTGCTCGAAGAGGTTGATGATGTTGGCCTGAACCGACGCGTCCAGCGCCGAGACGGGCTCATCGGCGACCAGGATTTCCGGCTTGGGGCAGAGCGCGCGTGCAATGGAGGCGCGCTGGCGCTGGCCGCCGGAAAGGGCATGGGGGTATTTCCTCGCCACCTCGCCCGGCAGGCCGACCTTCTGCAGGATGCTCGCCACCTCGTCCAAGCGCTCCTTGCGTGTCACCTCGGGGCGATAGTGGGCGATGGCCTCGGACAACAGCGCGCCGATGGTCATGCGCGGGTTGAGCGATGAATAGGGATCCTGAAACACCATCTGGATACGCCCGTCGGGGTCGGGCCCGGACATCGGCATGCCGTCCAGCAGAACCTGCCCTTCGGTGCAGGGATGCAGGCCGACCAACATGCGCGCCAGCGTGCTCTTGCCGCAGCCGGACTCACCGACGATGCCCAGCGTCTCACCGCGCTCGACCGCCAGATCGACACCGCGCACCGCCTTCAGCACCACGGGCGGGCGGCGCATCAAAATGTCAAGCATCCCCCGACGGGTGACAAAACTGCGCGAGACGGATTTGGCTTCCAGCATGGTCATTGCACGCGATCCAGTATGCAGGCGTCACGATGGCCCGGTGCGCCGCCGGCGCGCGGCGCAAGGGGCGGGCGCGCCGCGCGGCAGGCGTCATGCGCATGCGCGCAGCGCGGGGCAAAGCGGCATCCCGGCGGCGGCGCGATCAGGCTGGGCGGCATCCCCTCGATCGGCGTCAGCTTGCGCCCGCGCATCGCCGCCGAGGGCAGTGCGGCCAGCAGCGCCCGCGTGTAGGGATGCGCGGCCTCGTGCAGCACTTCGTCCGTCGTGCCGGTCTCGACGATCTGTCCGCCATACATCACCGCCACCCTGTCACAGACCTCGGCCACGACGCCCAGATCATGCGTCACCATAATGATCGCCGTATCCGTCTCAGCGCGCCGGTCGAGCAGCAGCCGCAGGATCTGGTCCTGCACCGTTACGTCCAGTGCCGTCGTCGGCTCGTCGGCGATGATCAGCGGCGGTTGCAGGGCCAGCGCCATAGCGATGACGACACGCTGGCGCAGCCCGCCGGACAGCTCATGCGGATAGGCCTCCATGCGTCGCTCGGGCGAAGTGACCTTGACGTCGCGCAACATCTGCACCGCGCGCTCTCGCGCTTCGGCGCGGCTCACCTTGCCGTGCCGCAGGATTACCTCGGCGATCTGCCGACCGACGCGCATCGTCGGGTTGAGCGCGGTCAGTGGGTCCTGGAAGATAAAGGAAATCTTGCTGCCGCGGACCTCATGCATCTTCGCCTCGGGCCGTTCCACCAGATTGCCGACCCCGTCCATCTCGATGCTGCCGCCCGCGATCCGTGCCCGGGCACCGCCGAACAGCTTGATGATGGAGCGGCAGGTGGCCGACTTGCCACAGCCGCTCTCGCCGACGATACCGAAGATCTCACCCGGCTCGATATCGAAACTGACATCGTCCACGGCACGGGCCACGCCCTGGCGGCCATGGAACTCGGTGACGAGGTTGCGGACGGACAAAAGCGGCATGATCTACCCTTCCGGTTTCAGCGCGGATGAGAGACCCTCACCGACCAGGGAGAAGCCGATCCCGACCCAGGCCAGCGCAAGACCGGGGAACAGGGTCATCCACGGCGCCTCGCGCATGTAGTCGATGCTTTCGACGATCAGCAGGCCCCATTCCGGCGCGGGAGGCTGCACCCCGAGACCGAAGAACGACAGCGCGGCTATGGCCTGCACGGTCAACACCACGTCGGACATGGAATAGACCAGCGCGGGTGTGATCGTGTTGGGCATGATGTGGCGAAACAGGATGCGCGGGCTGCCATAGCGCAGCACGCGCGCGGCCTCGACATATTCGAGCTGCGCGGCGACCAGCGTCTCGCCCCGCACGATCCGGGCGTAGCCGATCCAGTTGACCAGGAAGAACGCGATGTAGAGGTTCGTCTCGCTCGGACCCAGGACGCCGACGATGGCCAGCACCAGCACATAGAACGGAAAGGCCCATGCAATGTCGGTCAGCCGCATCAGCACCGAGTCCACCACCCCACCGAAATACCCGGCGACAAGGCCGATCACGACGCCGATCGCCGCCGGCCCGAACACGCAGATCAGCGCCAGGCGCAGGTCAAAAACCGCACCGGCGATCACCCGGGTGAAGATGTCGCGCCCAAAATTGTCCGTGCCGAACCAATGCGTGCCCGACGGCGGCTGAAGCGCCGCGGCAAAATCGAGCTGATAGGGATCATGCGCCGACAGGATCGGCGTCAGCAGCACGGCCAGAAGCAACGCGAGGAGCATGGCGAGCCCCGCAAGGCCCGACAGATTGCGGCAGAATTTTCCGAGAAAGATCATCTGCCCTCTTTCAATCCAGGGATGCGCGCGGATCGGCGATGGAATAGGCGATATCGGTCAAGAGGTTCACCACCACCACCAGCATCGCGAAGATGACGGTCAGGCCCCGGATGACCGGGAAATCGCGCGACACGATCGCGTCGATCAGCAGGCTGCCGAGGCCGGGGACCGAGAAGATCTTCTCCACCACCACCGTGCTTCCGATGATCCAGCCGATGCGCACACCGACGATCGAGATGGTGGAAATCAGGCTGTTGCGCAGGATGTGCCTGGTAAACACCTGGACGCGCGACAGACCCTTGGCGCGGGCCGTATCGACATAGTCGGCCGACATCGTCTCGATGAGCGTGGCGCGCAGGCTTTGCTGGATCAGCGCCGCCGTGGAAAGCCCGACCACCAGCGAAGGCAGGAACAGGCGGTGCATATTCTGCAGCAGCCCCTCGCCGATCCCGCCCGTTGGAAAGAGGCCGAGGCTGAGCGACAGCCACAGGATGAGCACGAAGGAGAGCCAGAAGGGCGGCAGCGCAATGACGAAGACAAAGAGCTGCCTGATGGCAAGGTCTATCGCGCCGCCCCGCTTGAGGGCAGCGAGGATGGCGAAGGGCAGCGCGACCACCAACGCCAGCAGCGTCGAGTAGACGACGATGCCCAGCGTGAAGGGCAGCCGCTCCAGCACCAGCGTCGACACGGGGAGCTTGTGGAACAGCGACGTTCCGAACGAGCCGGTGACGCAATCGCGCAGGAACAGCAGATATTGCTGCCATATCGGCTGGTCCAGACCCCATTGATGGCGCATCGCCGCCATTTCCTCGGCGCTGGCGCGGGTGCCCATCGCCCGCTCCACCGGATCGCCCGGCACGACCTGCAGCAGCAGGAAGCCCAGCAGCGTGATGCCGATCAGCACAGGAATCAGCATGATGAGGCGCTGTAGAATGGATCGCAGCATTGGCGGGCCCTCTCGGTCGGAAGGTTTTATGAGGGCGGGGACGCTGGGCCGGCAAGTGGCGCCGACCCTGCATCAAGACATGCCGATCAGTCGGTGAATTTCACATCTTCGAGACGGAAATTCGATGTCGGAAGGATTTCGAAGCCTTCGACATTGTCCCGCGTCGCCCAGGCCGAGGCCGGGTGGTAAAGGAAGATATAGGGCGCGCCGTTGTGCAGGATCTGCACCATTTCGCGGAACATCGCGCCGCGCTTCTCGCCGTTCCCGGTGACGCGCTCCTCCTGGTAAAGCGTGTTCAGACGCTCGCTTTTCCATTCTGTGTGATAGGCGTTGGCGCGCTCGGGGTTGACGGCGAGAAACCCGATCAGCTGGTCTGGGTCGATTGTATCGGATGTCGCATAAGACACCGACATCTCGTAGTTTCCGGCCTTGGTGGTTTCCCAATGGGTGCCGCTTTCGACCATCTGGATGCTCAGCTTGATCCCCAGGGGCTGCATCATTGCCTGCAGCGCAACGGCAACGTTGCGATGTGCCGCCATGCCGGAATTGACCAGCAGTTCGGCCTCGAAGCCATCGCCCAGCCCGGCCTCGTCCAGCAGTGCCCTGGCAGCGTCGAGATCGTAGGCATAAGGCGCAAGATCCAGATCGGCATAGGCCATCGGCGGCATTGCGCTGGCGGCGACCTTGCCGGCGCCGTAAAGCACCCCCTGGATCAGCGCATTCTTGTCGACGGCCATGTTCAGCGCGCGGCGCACCTTTTCATCATCGAACGGCGCCTTGGTGGTGTTCAACTGCACGAAGTCCGACCGATACGGCACTGCCGTGCCCACCGCGATGCCATCCTTTGCCTTCAACGCTTCGATCTGGTTCAGCGGTGGGTCGATGATGGCGTCCACGTCGCCCGCTTCCAGCTTGATCGTGCGGGCCGATCCTTCGGTCACGATGTCCAGTTCGGCGTTCTCGATATAAGGCTTGCCCTCCTGCCAGTAATGCGGGTTCGCCTCGAGCTCGATCTTCGAGCCGCGGGTCCACTTGGCAAGAGCATATGGCCCCGAACCGACCGGATCGGAGAAGAAGTCGTCACCCTGTTCCTCGACCAGCTTCCTGGGAAGGATCGCGCCCGAGAACATGGCGAGGTTGTTCAGCGCAGGGGTAAAGGGCTTGTCCAGCTTCAGCGCGATCTCGCGGTCATTGATGATCTCGTAGCCGGTGATTGGACGAAAAAACCCGGCCCAACCGGATTTTTCCGATGCGGCCCGCTCGAGCGAGAACTGCACATCCCCGGCGGTGACGGGCGTGCCATCGGAAAACTGCGCGTCGCGCAGCTTGAACGTCAGGGTGAGCCCGTCCTCGGACACCTCCCATGATTCAGCCAGCCCCGGTTCCAGCTCCTTGCCGTCCTTGCTGGGCCGGATCAGCGTGTCGTAGATCAGCAGCTGCGTCCAGATCGACGCGTTGTCGCTGGTCGCGATCGGATCCAGCGATACCGGATCGACGCCCATCGCGACGCGCAGCGTCTCGGCCTGCGCCATGCCCGCTGTAAGCATCATGCAGCCCGTGACGAGCAGAGACCTGAATGGTCCGTTCATTTTTGTTCCTCCCTGAATGGCAATCTTGCGATTGAACCCGACAGCAGCCGTTTGCCACGGCGCCCGCCAGTCAACGGGAACGATAGACCCGACGCCGACCACCTGTATAATGATTAAGAATATTGCTTCTATCAGCAGGCTGATAATGAATTTTCGCGAACTCGAGCTGTTCGGCACGTTGATGCGGGTCGGAACCACCATCGAAACAGCCCGGGTATTGGGCATTTCGCAACCTGGTGTCAGCGCGCAGATCAAACGGCTCGAAACGCGTTTGGGCTTTGCGCTGTTCCACCGGGCCGGCAACCGGCTGGAGCCGACGGCCGAGGCATCGGCGCTTTTCGAGAAAGCAATGCCGATATTCTCGACCCATCTCGACCTGCTGCAGCGGGTCGAAACACTGCGCAACTCGGCGGCAAGTCCACTGTCCATTTCCGCCACCCCGGCGGTTGTCGAAAGTTTTCTCGCGCCAAGGCTCAGCAGGGCGGGTTATGAAGGTTGGCAGGCGCGCATGCGACTGCGGGTCAGCGAACCCGAGGACGATGTGCGCACTGGTCGGGCCGATCTCGGCCTGCAGATGGCGGTGCCGGCCAAGACGCATTTTCAGGCCATCGTCCTGGCAAAGGTGGCACTCGTCGCAGTGGTCAGGGCAGACAACCCATTGGCCGCGCAGGACAAGGTCACGCTAGCCAGGCTCGCCGGTGAAAAACTGGTTTGCTACGATCCCAACTGGTCGCCGATGGGCGCGGCCATAGAGCGGGCGTATCGAGCACAGGGATTGCCGTTCGAACTGGCCTGCGATGTGCCGTTTTGCTCCACCGTCTGCCCCCTGGTGGAAGCCTGTGGCGGCGTCGGAATCGTCGATGAGTTTACCGGCACACGTCACAGGCACGACCGGTTGAAGATGCTGGCGATCACCGATATCGCGCCCATTGCTCTGGTCGCCTTCCATCGCAGAAACGAACCGATGCGCGCTGTGGCGCACGACCTTTTGACAAGGCTTGTCGAAGATTGCCGCAAGAGGTGAGTAAGCGTGGTTCAAGACCGTTCACCCCTCCTGCGGCATCACGCACATGGCTCATGCGCTGTGTCTCTGTATTCTCCCCCAGATCCCCGGCGATTTAGCTCGGGCCGTTATCGCTGAGCAGTCAGGGTCTGTGAGGACGTGGGTATGGTAGCAGCCTGACGCTGCCAGCGCTGTGTCCAGCGTATCGGTGAGATCCTCGGCACGCACGGGTGGTGCCAGCTTCCAGGCGCTGATATAGCGCGAGAAGTCGTCGAGCACGGTCGACAGGTACACATCCAACCCCACCCGATGATCTTGAAGTAGGTGAAGTCGGTCTGCCACATCTCGTTGGGGGTCTCGTTTTGATATGGAACGCATCAGCGACCTTGATCACCACATAGGCTGGGCTGGTAGTCAGATCATGGGCCTTCAGCAGGAAACGAACCGTGGCCTCGGACACGAAGTCGCACTTCTCGTGGGTGAAGTGCACCGCCGGTTCCCGCGTGGAGATCTCGGATTGATCCAGTGCCAGTTCAATGATCTGGTCGTGGATATCCGCCGGAACACGGTTCCACACCCGGCTCAGCGCCGAAGGTCGATCTTCCAGCGCTTCGGGTCCCCATCCAGATAGCGGTCATACCAGCGACGGAAGGTCCGGCGTGGGATGCCCAACTGCTCCAGCGTTTTGCGGGCGGCAGGTGCGACTGCTCGACGATCCTGATGATCTTGAGCTTCTCGGGTGCGGGATACCTCATTCGTCGTCGCCCTCATCCGCGGTCATGCTTTTCTTGAGCAGTCGATTCTCGAGTGTCAGGTCGGCGACGCATTCCTTCAAGGCGCTGGCCGCGCAGCGCAGATCCTTCACTTCATCGGCGGTGGCAACAGCAGTTTGGGCTGTCAGAACGCCTAGGCGCCTCGGGCATCCTCCTGGTGGCGACGCATCAGGCCCTCAGGAAGGGGTATCGGGCGTCACCACTTTGCAGGGGGCAGGCCAGTATGCAGTTCGCAAGGCAAGGCCCACATCAGTTCAGGGAGCTGCAATGCTCGAACCTTCGGGTCTGGGTCCCCGTCTTGAACATTGAAGTCTGCTCCGAAGAACGAAGAATGATGACACGTCATGGCACCGAAGAACGGTCACGCGCGAGCTCCTATCAAAGCACTTTGGACAGAAATTCCTTCGTGCGCAGCGATTGCGGGTCGGCAATCATCTCGCGCGGGTTCCCGCGTTCGACGATCACGCCGTCATCCATGAAGATCAGTTGGTCGCCGATTTCGCGGGCAAAGCCGATCTCATGCGTCACCACGACCATCGTTATGCCGGTTTCGGCAAGGTCGCGCATGACCTGTAGAACCTCGCCCACCAGTTCCGGATCGAGCGCGGAGGTGGGTTCGTCGAAGAGGAGCACCTTGGGCTTCATCGCCATGGCGCGGGCAATCGCCACACGTTGCTGCTGGCCCCCCGACAACTCGCGCGGATAGCGATCAACCTTGTCGGAAAGACCCACGCGGCTGAGCAGTTCCAACGCTTCGGCCTTCGCCTGATCGACAGGAACATGGCGGACGTGAACCGGCGCCTCCATCAGGTTCTCGATCACCGTCATGTGCGAGAACAGGTTGAACGACTGGAACAGCATGCCGATCTCGGCGCGCCGCTGACAAAGCTCGTCATCCTTCACCTCGTAGAGCCGGTCGTCGCGCAGGTCGTAGCCCACAAACGCGCCGTCGACGAGCAGGATACCGCCCGTCAGCTTCTCCAGATGATTGATGCAGCGCAGGAAGGTGCTCTTGCCGGAACCGGACGGCCCGATGATGCAGGCGACCGAACCGGCCGGCACATCGATGTCCACCCCCTTCAGCACTTCCAGCGTGCCGTAGGATTTGCGCACACCGCGCGCGAAGACCATGGAGTCCGCCGGCACGCCGAACCGGGCACGGTTTTCCGATGGCGTATTGCTCATGTCGCGGCTCCCTTCGGGCGCGACCCGAATGCGTTGCGGATCACCCGGGCGACCCGGGGCTCCCTGCGGCTTTCACTGCGGCCGAAACGCCGCTCGAGGAAGTGCTGCCCGACCGACATGATCGACACCACGGCGAGATACCAGAAGGCGACGACGATGAGCAGCGGAATGGTCTCGAACGTGCGCGCGTAGATCGACTGCGCCGAATAGAACAGGTCATCGACGGCGATGAAGGTCACCAGCGAGGTCAGCTTGAGAAGATTGATCGCCTCATTGCCCGTCGGCGGCACCACGAAACGCATCGCCTGCGGCAGCACGATGCGCGTCAGGATGTTGCGGTACGGCATGCCCAGCGCGCGCGCCGCCTCCGACTGGCCCGAAGGGACGGACTTGATGCCAGCGCGGATGATCTCGGCCATATATCCCGCCTCGCACAGCGAAAGGGCCAGCACGGCGGAGAAGAACGGCGTCATGAAGTCGTTGGTGCGGATCGAGAACACCTCGCCCACGAAGGGCAGCGTCAGCGAGAGTTCACGCATCAGAAGCGCCAGGTTGAACCAGAAGATGAGCTGGATCAGCGCCGGCACGCCGCGAAAGAACCATACATAGGCGCCGGCGAAACTGCGCAGCACCGGGCTCGGCGAAACGCGCATGATCGCGACGATCGTGCCGATGATGATCGCCAGCGCCATGATGACGACCGTAAGGATCAGCGTGTTCAGAAGACCGCTCATGATCGATGGATGAAAGAGATAGCCGGCGGCTGTCTCCCATCCGAAGGCCGGGTTCACGGCAAAGGCGCGTAGGATGAAGAACGAAAGCACCAGGGTGAGCGCCGTGCCGATCCAGATCCCGTAACTGCGGCGCGGCACGACGACCAGACGGCCGACCTCCCCGCCCCCGGAGGATGGCTGGGTTCGGGCCTCGCTCGCGTCGACCTTGCTCATCGTTTCTCCAAATTCACTGCAGCGGGCGACAGGCCGATCATTCGGCCCGCAATGCCTCCATATCGCCGACGAAATAAGGTTCCTTGATCTCGTAGGCGCCCATTCCGTACTTCTCCAGGATCGACCGATAGGTGCCGTTCTCAAACAGCTCGGCGAGTGCCGCAACCATCATGTCGGCGGTTGGCTTGTCGCCCTTCGCGATCGCCAGACCAAGCGGCGCGACGTCGTAAAGCGTCGGCAGAACGACCAGCTTGCCCTTGCTCGTGACCTCGAAATAGCTGGAGGCGGTGGCATCGTCCATGCGCGCGTCGATACGGTCGGCGAGCACGGCCTGAATGATGTCGGTCGAGGAATTGAAGACCGACTTGTCGATTGCTTCCTTGCCCTCTTGCGCGCACTCGGCGTTGAGCGTGTCGACAAGGAAGTCGGAGGCGCTGCCAGCGGACACGCCAACGCGCTTGCCGCACAGCGGCAGATCGCCGGTGAACTCGTTCTTTTTCTCCGGCGAGGTGGAGGCCGCGATGCCCGCCTTGATGAACATCACGAAATCGACCTGTTTCAGGCGATCGGAATTGGCCGAGAATGTCTCCCAGGCGATCTTGAAGCGTCCCGCCGCCAGCCCCGGGATCATCGAGGGGAACGGCGTGCGCTGCACGTCGAGTTCGGCGTCCACCAGCTTGGCGACCTCACCGGCCAACTCGATGATGATGCCCGTCGGCTTGCCCTCGGCATCCATATATTCGAAAGGCGCGAAATCGATCGTGTTGGCGATCGTCAGCTTGCCGCTTTCCTCGACTTCCGGCGATTTCGGGATGTCCGCCGCCGCCGAAGCGCTCCAGCCGGCGATCATTGCGGCGAGGCCGAGCCCCGCCAGATGCGAAACATGTTTGTTCATACCCGTTCTCCTCTGGACCTGTTCTTTATATGCCCAAGCCCGCACGGCATAATCCCTTTGCACACGACCATGACCGCCCTGTGGGACGGTCATGGTCGTTCGCGCACGAACAGATCAGCTCCCTGCGGCGTCCTGCGCAGCCTTCTTCTTGCGGTAGTGATAGTTCTTGTCGATGCGCTCCATCAGGTAGTCGCCATAGAGCACCGGCTCGTATTTCGGCGCAGCACCTTCCCCCAAGCAGGCCGGCAGCGCCTCGATCAGCGCTTCCATCGATGGATCGAAGAAGAAGGGCTGCGAGTAGCGCTCGCGTCCCGAGCGGTTGATCACCCGGTGCGGCGTCGAGACGAAGACGTCGTTCGACCAGCGTGCGAGAATATCACCCACATTCATCACGAAGGAATTCGGGATCGGCGGCGCAGGCACCCAGTCGCCCGCCTTGTTCTTGACCTCGAGCCCGCCGACATCGTCCTGCGCGAGCAGCGTGATGAAGCCGTAATCCGTATGCGGCGCGGAACCGAACAGGCCCTCCTCCACCGGCTGCGTGGGATAGTGCAGAAGCCGCAGGAAGGTGGTCGGATCGTCGAAATGGCTGTTCAGCTCGTCCGGCGACAGGCCAAGCGAGATCGAGATCGCACCAATCATCTTGCGCGCCAGCGTGTTCATCTGGTCGACGTAGCGCTCGACCGTCTGGCGGAATTCGGGCAGCGAGGTTTCCTCAGGCCACTGATTGGGGCCCTGCAGCGGCTTGTCGGCGCGCGCGCGCGGGTCGTTCGCGTCAACCTCATGCATGAAGAAGATCGATTCGCTCTGGTTGGGCTTGCTCACTGCCGCAACGGACGAAGTGACGATGGTCGAGCCGGCAAAGGGCAGATAGCCGCGGAAATTCTTGTCGATCCGCAGCTTCAGCTTCTCTTCTTCCGGAAGCGCGAAGAACAGCTTGCTCGCCTCGCGTACAGCCTCGATGTCCTCCTGAGGAATCCGGTGACCGACGATGTAGAGGAAGCCGATGTTCTCCAGATAGCCGCGCAGCGTCGACGCAACCGCGCGCAAGGCAGCCTCGTCGCCATCGTAAAGACCCGAAACATCGAGAACCGGAATCTCGGAAAATTCACCGCGTGCGCTCGTGGACATGGCAGTCATCCCAGCTTGAAGATACGATACAGTACTGTATTTATGCATATCAGATTGTGCTCGGCAATAGCCGAATCAGACCGAAACGGGACACCGACATGGCGCCACGCAAAATCATCATCGACACGGATCCCGGACAGGATGACGCATTTGCGATCCTGTTCGCACTGGGTTCTTCGAAAGAGCTCGAAGTGGTCGGCATCACCACTGTTGGCGGCAATGTGCCGCTTGCGCTGACGACGAAGAACGCGCTCAAGGTGGTTGAACTTGCGAGCCGCCCGGACGTCCCCGTTTTCGCCGGCTGCGCCGCGCCGATGGTGAAGAAGCTGATGACGGCGGAATATGTCCACGGCGAAACGGGCCTCGACGGCGCGGAACTCCCCGAACCGACGACACCGATGCAGGACGAACACGCTGTCAACTGGCTCGTCCGCACGATCATGGACGCGGCCGAAGGCGAGCTGACCGTCTGCACGCTCGGCCCGATGACGAACCTCGCCGTGGCGATGACCATGGAGCCCCGCATCGTTCCCCGGCTGCGCGAAGTGGTCCTGATGGGCGGCGGCTTCTTCGAAGGCGGCAACGCCACTCCTGCGGCGGAGTTCAACATTTTTGTCGACCCGCACGCCGCCCACAAGGTGTTCCACTCCGGCGCGCCGGTCACCATGGCGCCCATCGACTGCACCTACACCGCGCAGATGACGCCGCAATGGCTGGACGCATTGCGCGCCACCGGCAGCCGCGCCGCGGTCGAGGCCGCCAACATGGCCGATTTCTACCGGCAGTATGGCGATCACAAATTCCCGACGGAAGCGCGGCCGATTCACGACGCCTGCGTCACCGGCTACCTGCTCGCCCCGAATGCCTATGAGCAGCGCCAGTGCTATGTGACCGTCGACATTTCCTCACCCGAGACCATCGGCATGACCGTTGTCGACTGGTGGCATGTCACGGGCAAGCCGAAGAACGTCAAGGTGCTCCGGCGTATCGACCCGGCCCCGTTCTTCGACCTGATGCTGGAGCGCATCAGCGCCTTGCCGTAGCGCATCGGCCCGATGCGTTGCAGCGATAAATGTCAGCCCTTGTGCGTCGGGGCGGATGCACGGGTTGCTCTGGAGTTTACGGATGACCGGGCTCTCGACTTCTGCTAGCGCAGACCCGGGCGACGAGAAAGGAATCGACCGGTTCCCATAAGTGCGGCGCGCGAAACGCGACCGGAGTGGAGGCAGCCCGTGGCAAGGAAGAAGACATCGAAATCCGCGCCGGACACGAAGACTTCGCAGCGCCGGACGCTCAGCCGCGAAGCCTGGGTGAAGGCCGCCCGGAAGGTGCTGGAGAAGCGCGGCATCGCCGAGGTCAAGATCGACCGCCTCGCCCGCCACTTCAAGGTGACGCGCGGCAGCTTCTACTTTCACTTCTCCAGCCTGAAGGATCTCCACGACGAGCTGCTGAACGAATGGCGCCGGGCCAATTGCGCACCCTTCGAGGCCAAGCGCGACATCATCGATGTCGATGGCCTTCAGTTCTTCACCGAGATTGTGCATATCTGGGTGGACGAAAACCCCTTCAGCCCCCTGCTGGATCTTGCCGTGCGCGACTGGTCCCGCGTCTTGAAAACGCTCGGCAAGGAAGTCGCCGAGATGGACGACCTCCGCATCCAGCTCCTCGAACGCGCCTTCCGCGCGATGGGCTATGGACCGGAGGAAGGCCTGGTGCGCGCGCGGCTGACCTATTTCCACCAGATCGGCCAGTACGCACTGTCCTTCACGGAAGATCCAGAACAACGCAAGCGTCACGGCCCAATCTACGGCAAGGTTCTCCTGGCCCCGCTGGTGCAGGAACCGAACCTGCCGAAAGACTGGCAGGATAGAGAAGCGAAGTAGGCGATTATCGCTTTCGACCGAGCAAGACCATTGTCGTGTCTGAACCTGAATCGACGAAACTTTGAACCGGCCTGTCTCTTTGTCTTCCGCATTTATGCGGACGTCAGGTGCTTCCACCTGACGGCAAAACGCTCTGGCCGGCCCTCGTCACCGCCGCGAAGCTTTCCTCAAGAACACCAAGCAGGTGATCCGCATTCGCCTCGGTGAAGATCATCGGCGGGCGCATCTTCAACACATTGTCATGCGGCCCTTCGGTGCCCATCAACACGCCCCGCGCCCGCGCCTCGTTGCATATGGCGCGTGCGGTTGCCGTGGCGGGCGCCTTGCTCTCGCGGTCTTCCACCAGCTCGATGCCGAGGAACAGCCCCATGCCGCGCACATCGCCGATCACGGCATAGCGTTTCTGGAGTTCGGCGAAGCCGGCCAGCAGATGGTCGCCGACCCGCGCCGCATTCTCCCGGAGCCCCTCGCCCTCGATCACGTCGAGAACAGCGAGACCCACCGCGCAGGAAACCGGGTTTCCGCCAAACGTGTTGAAATACTCCATGCCGTTCTGGAAGGATTCAGCGATTTCCCGGCGCACGACCACCGCGCCCATCGGATGACCGTTGCCGATCGGCTTGCCGACAGTGACGATATCCGGCACCACGCCCTGTGCTTCAAAGGCCCACCAATGGCTGCCGACGCGGCCGAAGCCCACCTGCACCTCGTCGGCGATGCAGATGCCGCCGGCCGCCCGCACCAGGCGGTAGACCTCATCCAGATAGCCTTCCGGCAGAAACACCTGCCCCGCGACGCTGGGGATGGATTCAGCGATGAAGAAGCCGGGCGCATTGCCCTTTGCGGCCATGGCGTCGATCTGTTGCGCCACGCTTTCGGCAAAGCGTTTCGCCATTTCCTCCTGCGGCCAGTCGGCGGGCGCGTGATAGGCGTCCGGCAGCTCCGCCACATGAACATGCGGTCTGATGCCCTGCCCGCCTTTACGACGGAACTTGTAGGCGCTGAGATCGATCAGCTCCTGCGTCGTGCCGTGATAGGCCCAGTCGAGAACGATGGCATTCTCCCGGCCCGTATGCGTCCGCATCATGCGCAGCGCCAGACTGTTTGCCTCCGAGCCCGAGTTCACGAAGGCCGCAATGCCGAGTTCCTGCGGCATGGTCGCCGTCAGCCGCTCGGCATAGGCAACGATGTTGTCGTGCAGGTAGCGCGTGTTGGTGTTGAGCCTCGCCGCCTGCGTCGACAGCGCCCGCACGACCGCCGGGTGGCAATGGCCGAGATGGCAGACATTGTTGAAGCAATCGAGATAGGCGCGGCCGCGGTCATCGATCAGCCAGACGCCCTCACCCTTCACGAACTTGATCGGTTCCTCATAGGAGATCGACAGGTTCGGCAGGAGAAGCGACTGGCGCTTCTCAACGATCTCCGCCCTCGACAGCAGGCCAGCATCCACCGTTGCCAGCCCGGCAAAATCGCCCGCGTCGGGAAAAAGCTCACCCCAGGTTTCAAGATAGCGTGCCTCGCCAACGCCCGGAATGTCGCCGGCGCTCATCGTCCGGTCGCAGGAAATCTGCAGATGCAGATGCGGCATCCAGCCGCCATTCTCGCCCGGCCCGCCCATATGCGCGAGCAACGCACCCGCCTCGACCCGGTCGCCGACGTTCAGCCGGCTCGACACCTCATGGGCGAGATGGCCCCAGAGCGACAGAAAGGCCGGACCGTCTTCCGGCTCATGCTCCAGCACAATGACCGCACCATAGCCGAGACGCGCCGCCTCGACGCTCACCTCGCGCACCGTCCCGGCGAACGGCGCATTGAGCGCGGTGCCGGCCGGCAGGAACAGGTCGAGCCCCAGGTGATGCCGGCGGCGTTCACCGGCGATCAATCTGGATTCGAAGATATCGCTGGTGTAGACGCCGCGCTTTTCGCCCCATGGGCCGATGCCCAGAATACGCGACGCGTCGCCCACCGTCCCTTCCCACAGCGCCTGCGCCTCGTCGGGCCGTTCCTCGGCCGAGGCAATTGCGATGGGATCGGCGGGATCGCCAAGCGGCACGCGGGCCATGGGATAATTGGCCGCCGGCCGGGCAAGCACCGGCGCGAAGACGCGGCGGTTGTCCGCGAGCCATTGTTTCACCGCCCGCGCGCCCGACACCGCTTCGAAGCCGCAGGCATTGCGCAGGACGGCCGTGGCGATCCGCCGGTCCATCGCGCCGAGCCGGCGCAGAAGCTCCCAAGCGGGCCGTTCGCTGATGGCGAGATAGGGATTGTCGACCACTTCGGCCCGACGGCTGGCGGAGATGGTTACAGAAGTGACGAGCCGCATTGCGACGAGGTCGAACAGGAGATCGACTTCGTCCTCCTGCAGAGGATGGTGGGCGTGGAAGCCCGCCGCCAGCGCACCGATGGCGCCCAGCGGGTCTTCGCAGTCGAGGGCGCCATAGGCGCCGGCGATGGCCACCTCGCAGATGAGTGCGCTGTAGAGCGCATCACCGAAATCGATCAGGCCGCAGATCTTCGTCTGATCGGCCGGATCGACCAGCACATTCCAGTCATTGGCGTCGTTGTGGATCACGCCGCCGCGCAGACGCGAAAGCCGGGGCACGACGGCGGTCTCGAAGCGCTCGATGAAACGCAGGGCGAGCGCGCGGTCGTCCGCGTCCTCGATCATGTCCAGCCGGAGGCGGCTGTTGCCGGCAAGGCGCAGGTCCCAGTCCAGCGAGCGAACCGCGCCGGGATGCATGAAGCCACGCAGCGCATCGTTGAACCGGCCAAGCAGCTCGCCGAGGCTGCGCATGGCTGCCTCGCTGCGCGGCACTTCGGCAAGCGGCGTGCCGTCGATCCAGCTCACCAGGCGCAGGCGGTGCGAAGCGCCGCCGTCCGTAACGACCGTGCCGAGCACCTCGCCCGTCAGCGTCGGCAGGAGGGCCGGCACCGGCAGGTCCGGCGCGTGCCGATTGATATGCTGCAGGAGCGCGGACTGGAAATCGCTTTCCGCCGTCGGCTCGGCCGCATTGACGATCTTGAAGATATGGACGCCCGCCAGCGTCTCGACCTTGAAGTTCTGGTCCCGTTCGCTTTCCAGCGCCGAAAGCGTGCCTTCGATGCCATAGACATCGGCCAGCAGCTTGCGGGCCTCATCGTCCGAAAAGCGCGGAACCGTGTCGAGAATTGCGGTCATTCGCCCTAACCTCCCAGGCGCGCCGAGCAGGGCGCGCAGATTGTCGTCCACCGATGGTCGTCCGGCCTATGCGGGGTATCCGTTTCACGGCGCGGCCGGGCGCGCAAGCCGCCGAAATGAAACCTCACACAGCGTTTGACTGAAGCTCGCCGACGAGTTCCGCCGTCGTCATCTGGCGGCAATAGCCCTTGATCGTGCGGACAGAATTGTCGTGCCGTTCCTGGCTGTAGGTCAGGCACGCATCCGTCACCTGGGTCACGAGATAGCCGAGGTCGCAGGCGTCGCGAATGGCGCTCTCCACGCACTGATCGGTGATCAGCCCGCAGATGATGAGCTGCTTCACACCCAGATTGCGCAGGATATAGTCGATGTGGGTGGAGACGAAGACCGAGGAAGAGGATTTCGGCAGAACGATCTCGTCCTCACCCGGCGCGATCTCGTCGATCACCTTGCCGTCCCACGAGCCTTTGGGCACGTTGAAGCCGGTGATCTTGTAATCGAGGCTGCGATCGCGTCCGTCGAGCGTCAGGCTCTCGATGGTGGTGTACATCACCTCGACGCCGGCCTTGCGGCAAGCCGCCTGCAGCTTCTGCATGCGCGGGATCACGTCGCCTGCCAGCCGATCGAAGTACCAGCCATATTTCTCGTTGAAGGTCTTCTCGTCGAGACCGGCAAATTCGGCCCCGTCCTTGTGAGCGCTGAAATTCTGCACATCCACGTACAGAAGAGCGGCCTGTGCGGGCACGATGGGAACGTTGCGCGTGAGTTGCATTCCTATAACTCCGTTACGAAGTGGTGCATGACCCTGGACAGGAGGGTCGCCCATTCTGCCTGTCCGGCGGCATCTGCGATGAGGTCGTTGCGGATTTCGATCAGGCTGTGCGGAAGGCCGCTCTGCTCACCATGGCGCGGCACGAACCAGTCCGATTCGTCATCGATGGTGTAGGGCTCGTTCATGCCGATGGTCAGTCCCGGCCCGTATTCGAGCACGAGCTGGCGCAGGCGCTCCGACGTGCGCGCGTCCTTGCGGTAGAGAAAGCTGATTTGCCAGGGGCGCAACACCCCGTCCTGAAGCTGCGGGTTGAAGCTGTGGATCGAGAAAAGCGCCCGGCAATGCGGCGCCGCGCGCATGGACGCCACCGTCTCATCGAACGGCTCGAAGATTTCCCGCGTGCGGCGCGCCCGTGCCTCGGCAGTCAGCCCCCGGTTGCCGGGAACCGTCACGCCGTCGCTCACCTCCGGCATCGCATCGGGGGCATTGGGCGGGCGATTGCAATCGATCACCAGGCGGCTGTAGCTCTGCAGCACGGCCGGCGCGTCAAGCCGCTCGGCCATGAGCCGCGTGACGCCGGCGGCACCGATGTCCCAGCCGATATGCGCGTCGAGCGTCCCGTCGGCCAGGCCGAGCTTGCCAAGCGCCGCCGGAACCGCCTTGCCGGCATGTTCGCAGACCAGAAGGACCGGAAAGCTGCTTTCCTGGTTGATGATGGTGACCGGGTTCGGGTCAAGCGGCGTCAGAAGACGGCCGCTTTCCCCGACGCTTGTGTGAAGGCTCATACTTTCTCCGCCTTGAGGGCTGGCGACGGAATCAGGCCGTTCGGGCGGAAGATCAGCACGAGAACGACCAGGCAAAGGGCGATGGGATCGCGGAACTCCTGCATTCCCTGCGGCAGGTAGGCCGCGAGATAGATTTCGATGAAACCCAGGAGGAAGCCACCCGCCACCGCGCCGCGCAGCGAGCCGAGACCGCCAAGGATCGCCGCGATGAACGCCTTGAGAACCGGCGTGAAGCCCATCAGCGGGTCGACCGAGGCGCGCTGGCTCACCCACAGCACGGCGGCGACCCCGGCCAGGAAGCCCGACAACGCGAAGGCGCCGGCGATCACCGTGTTGGCGCGAATGCCCATCAGGCGCGCGACGGAGAAGTCCTCGGCGGCCGCGCGCATGGCGATGCCGACGCGATGATGCTTCATGAAGCGGTCGAGGAAGATCAGCATGACGATGGTCGTCGCGATGGCGGCGATCTTGTTGACGCCGATCACCAGCCCGCCGAAACGCACGCTTTCGGAAAGGACCTGCGGCAGGAGCACCGCCTGCGACCGTGCGGAAATGAAGTTCTGGAACAGGACCTGCAGGATCATCGACACCGCGAAGCTGGTCACCAGCATGGTTGCGCCCGAAGCATTGCGCACTGGCCTGAAGGCGATGCGCTCCATGGCGACGGCGGCGATCACCGCCGCACAGATGGCAAGCGGAACGGACAGCGCGAAGGGAACGCCGGCAAGTCCGCAGGCCATCAGGATATAGCCGGCGATGGTCATCAGCTCGCCATGGGCGAAATTGATCAGTCCCATCGTCGAGAAGACCATGGCAAGCCCGAGCGCAAGCAGCGCATAGGTCCCGCCCAATGCGAAGGCATTGACGGTTTGCTGTAGAAACAGATCCATTAATCGGCCCCCAGATAGGCAGCTTGCAGCGTTTGGGAATTACGCAGCTGGGCGGCAGTGCCGGACGCGGCGATGCGGCCGTTGGCCAGCACGTAACCGCGATCCGCGACCTCGAGCGCCATCGAAACATTCTGTTCGACAACCACCATCGTCACACCCTGCTTGCGCAACACGGTGATCAGCTCGAAAATCTGCTCGACGATCTTCGGCGCAAGCCCCAGCGACGGTTCGTCAAGCAGCAGAAGGCGCGGATTGCTCATCAGCGCACGGCCAACGGCCAGCATCTGCTGCTGGCCGCCGGACAGCGTTCCGGCAAACTGCTCGCGGCGCTCGCGCAGGATCGGAAACAGGTCGAACACCCGTTCCCAGGCGGTTTTGACGGCCGGCTTGTCGCGCATGCTGTAGGCGCCCATGAGCAGGTTTTCCCGCACGCTCAGCGTGCCGAACACGCGCCGCCCCTCGGGCGACAGCGTCATGCCGAGCGCGGCGAAACGCTCCGGCGCGCTGCCGGTCACGTCCTGCCCCCTGAAGACGATCTTGCCCTGGCTGGCCGGCGCAAGGCCGACAAGCGCGTTGAGCGTCGAGGACTTGCCTGCGCCATTGGCGCCCAGGAGCGCGATGATTTCTCCTTCACGCACGTCCAGATCGATACCGCGCACCGCGTGAACGGCGCCGTATTGCACATGGAGCGACTGGACGGACAACAGCGCAGACACGTGTCCTACCTCACTGAACGCGGGGTTCGGGGATCAGGGAGGCGTCCGGCGTCGGCTGGCCAAGCAGCTCGCGGCCTCCGTCCTTGACCCGGATCAGGCTGACCTCGCGCAGCGGCATGCCATCGGTGCCCTTGTAGGTGATCGTGCTGGTCGCGCCCTGGACATTTTCCAGGTTGGCGATGGCGTCGCGCAGCACCTTCGGATCGGTCGAACCGTCCGCCGCGATGACCGCTGCTTCGATCACCTTCACGAGATCGTAGCCGACCGCGTTGAACACCGTTTCCGGTGCCTTCTTATGCACTTCCTCGAACTTCTTGTTGAAGGCTTCGAGAGGGCTGCCTTCCGTGGGATGGCCGGCGGTCGTGAAGACGAGCCCCTCCGCCACCGCACCGAGCGAGAAGGTGGTGGGACTGTCGATCCCGTCGGAGCCGATCATCTGGCTTTCCACGCCCGCCGCACGCAGCGCCTTCAGCATGGACGGGAAATCCGGTTCGTAGGTCGAGGTCATGATCACGTCGGGCTGCGGGTCGAGCGCGGCGATGCGCGTCGCGATGGCCGAGAAATCCTGCTGGCCGATCGTGTGCGTGTCCTGGCCGAGCATCTTGCCGCCGAGCTTCTCGAACACCTCCGCGAAGTAGAGCGGCATGGTGGTGTATTGCGTGTCGGGCGAATAGACGATGTAGGCCGTGCGGAGGCCCTCGTCATGGGCCCACTTGGCCGAGACGGCCGCCTGCACATTGTCGCCAGGGAAGTTGGCGAACATGTATTCGCCACCGATCTGCGGCAGCGTCGGCGAGGAGGCGCAGGTGGAGATGGCCGGGATTTGCGCATCGCTCACCACACCGATCGCCGCCAGCGCCGGATCGGCGTCACAGGGCAGCACGATCACGGAGACGCCCTCGTCCACCAGTTCCTGCGTGGCGATGGAGGTCTGCGCCGCGTCGGAGCGCACATCCCGTTCCAGAAGCTCGATCTTGATCTTGCCGTCGATGCCGCCGGCGGCGTTGATCTCGTCCACGGCGATGTGAATGCCGGCGATCACCGGCGTGTCGAACGGCGCGAGCGCGCCGGTCTGCGCGGTTGCCACGCCCACGCGCAGCGTTTCGGCGGCAGATGGAAACGCCATCGCACTGGCGAGAAGCGTCGATATGAGCAGCTTGTTCATGTCAGTTCCCCTTTTTCATTTCTCGTTGGCGTTGTTCAGGCGGCCTTGCCCGGCCCCAGATAGGCTTCGATGACCGCCGGATTTTCCCGGATGGCGGCAGGCGCGCCATCCGCGATGAGCCGGCCTTCATTGAGCACGACGATGCGGTCGCACAGTTCGTTGATCAGCTTCAGGTCGTGGTCGACCAGCACCACGCCGAGGCCCAGATCCGCCGACAGGGTCTTCAGCCGGTGGATCAGATCGTCGGTTTCCTCGCGGTTCATGCCGGCGGCCGGTTCGTCGAGCAGAAGCAGCGTCGGCTCGCAGGCGAGCGCACGGGCGATCTCCACCCGGCGCTGCTCCCCATAGGAAAGCGTTCCCGCGTCCTCGCCGGCGCGCTCCTCGATGCCCAGGCGCGCAAGCACCGCCCCGGCGCGCTCTTCCGCGTTCTTTCCGCCATGCGTGGAAAGGGCTGCGGCCAGAACGTTCTGGTAGACTGTCAGCGTCGGGAACAAGCGGATGTTCTGGAAAGTCCGGGCGATGCCATAGTCGGCGATCTTTTCCGGCGCGACGCGCGTCAGCGACGTTTTGCCGAGAACCACGTCGCCCTTTGTCGGCCTCAGAACACCGGAAATGATGTTGAGAAGCGTCGTCTTGCCCGAACCATTGGGTCCGATCAGCCCCAGGATCTCGCCCGGTCTGGCCGTAAAGCTGACACCGTCGACGGCGCGCAGACCGCCGAACTGCATGGTGATGTTGTCGACCTTCAGCCTGTCGTCGCTGTGGCGCCTGCCGAGCGCTTCTGCGTTGCCACGCCTGGGCTTGAAGGGGAAGACGCGTTCCTCCCACTCCTTCAGCCCGGCAATGCCTTCCGACATACGGAACATAGCGAACAGGATGAGCAGACCGATGCCGATCTGCGTCGTGCCGAAAATGGCCGGCAGTTCGAAACCGCCAATCGTCATTCCGCTTTCGAAGCGCCGCAGGATTTCGGTGATCAGCGTGATGAGGACGGTACCGGAAACAGCGCCGGTCACCGTCGTCATGCCGCCGACAATCAGCATGGCGAGCAGCAGGAACGTGTCGTGGAAATAGAACTTCTTGGGGCTGAACGCGCCGAGGAAATGCGCGATCAGCGCGCCCGAAAGCGCCATGATCGCCGCACTGAGAACCCACGAGACGAGCCGCTCACGCCGAACGTCGATGCCGACCGCCTTGGCGGCTATGGCGTTTTCGCGCCCTGCCCTCAGCCGCAGGCCCGAAAGGGAATCGCGGTACCAGCGCGCCAGAAGCAGCGCAATCACGCAGCTAACGGCCGCGATCGCCAGCGTCGTATCGCGCGGAACGCCGAAAAAGGATTGCGCGCCACGCGTTACGTCGCGCCAGCCGATGATCACGCCATGCACGATCACCAGAAGGCCGAGCGTGGCGATGGACGCGGCAGAGCCTTCCAGTCTGCCGATGGCGATGCCGATCACCAACGCTATCGCCATCGACACGACAACCGCGACGAGGATGGCCGGGATGAGCGACAGTTCCGTCGCCGCCAGCCAGTTCGGCAGACCGCGCAGCGTCGCCGTCTTCAGCCCTGCCGGGAGCGTCAGAAGCGCCGACACATAGGCTCCGATGCCCATGAAGGCGAGATGACCAAAGCTCAGTATTCCGCTGTTGCCGCTGTAGACGCCGATGCCCGTCACGGCGATGAGCGAGATGAAGAAGACCGTGAGCACGCGCTCGGCGGCAGCGCCGAACAGACCGGCGATCACCACCCCCGCCACGGCCAGACAGATGATGGCGAGAGCGGCGGCAATGAAATGCTGGCGCGATGACGTGAACATGAACTCCCCTCTGGCTCCCGTGCTCTTAAGCTTTGATATTATTTTTTCATAGTCAACAGGAAATTTTCATATTGACTTATGATTTTCAAAATCGTCTTTTCGCCTCGGAGGAGATCAATGCAAGTCAGACAACGGCTGGAAAACCTGTCGAGCGCGCTCACCGCCACGGAGCGGAAGCTGTGCACCGCACTGTTGCTCGACTATCCATATGCGGGCCTCGACACGATCCAGGACCTGGCGAAGAAGACCAGCACGTCTCCGCCATCCATCTCGCGTTTCGTCACGAAACTGGGCTTTCAGGGCTACCAGGATTTCCAGCGCCACCTGATCGAGGAGATCAGGCAGTCGAACCGCTCGCCGCTCGACCTGCATGTGGGCGACCGGACGATCCAGGGCGATTTCCTGGAGGATTTCGTCAGCCGCGCGGTGAGCCTGATTTCCGCATCGGCGTCGGCCACGACCAGCGCTCAGTTCGAGCGCGTCTGCGCCCTTCTCGGCGACGAGAAGCGCAATGTCTATCTCATCGGCGGGCGCATCAGCGATGCCATCGCGCTTTATGTGTCGCGCCATCTCCGGCAAGTCAGAAGCGGCGTCTTCCATCTGCCG
The DNA here is from genome assembly GCF_001050155.1 of Nitratireductor soli. GTDB lineage: Bacteria > Pseudomonadota > Alphaproteobacteria > Rhizobiales > Rhizobiaceae > Nitratireductor > Nitratireductor soli. The sequence goes on along the minus strand of NZ_LFVY01000008.1, from coordinate 122,816 downwards.
GCAGATCCTGAAATCTGGCCTGAATACCTGCTGCGCATGCGCCCGAAGGACGTGCTTTTCCTGGTGGATTTCCGCCGCTACCAGCGCAATCTTTCAGAACTTGCCCGGCGCGCGAAGGAAGAGAGCGGTCTTCAGATTGTCGTCCTGACCGACAAGTGGATGTCGCCGACAGCCAACCACGCCAATGAAGTCTTCGCCACACCCATCGAAAGCGGCACGGTCTGGGACAGCTATGCCGGCGCCATGGTGCTGATGGAGGCGATGCTCACGCGTATTGCCGAGACCAACTGGGACAAGACCCGCAAACGCATCGAAGCCTGGGACTCGCTCCGCTTCGATCATGGAGCACGCGACGATGATCAGTAACCCCTTGATGTTTGCCGCCATTTCGGACTTCTCCGGGGTGACGCGCGGCAAGGCGTTTCCGCTCAAGGATATGGAAAAGCGCTTCCGCCAGGGCGTCGGATGGACGCCGACCAACGTGCAGATCACCTGCTTCGACACCATCGCCGACAGCCCCTTCGGTTCGTTCGGCGACCTCATTCTCGTGCCGGATGCCGACACCGCCGTGACACTCGATCTGGAAGATGGCGGGCCGGTCGAGCGCTTCGTGCTGGGTGATATTCTCGGCCTCGACGGCGTCCCCTGGAGCTGCTGCACGCGGTCGATCCTGAAGCAGGCCCTGAAGCGTCTTGAGGATGTCGCCGGTCTGCGCCTCGTCGCCGCCTTCGAACACGAGTTCCAGACCCGCAACAAGATCGCCGGCCCCGGCGAAGCCTTCGGCCTTGCAAGTTTCGGCAAGCACCGCCAGTTCGGCGAGGCGGTCATGGCCGCGCTGGACATCGCCGGCGTGAAACCCGACACCTTCCTCAAGGAATACGGCACGGACCAGTTCGAAGTGACCAACGGTCCCGATCTGGGTGTCACCGCCGCAGACACCGCCGTCAAGGTGCGCGCCGTCACCCGCCTCGTTGGCGAGCGCATGGGCCAGCCGGTCACCTTCGTGCCGATCCGCGATCCCGCCGGCGTTGGCAATGGCGTCCATGTTCATATGAGCTTCGTCGACGAGAACGGTGCCCCCGCCACCTACGATCCCGATGCGCCTTGGGGCATGGCGAAGAAAACCGCCTCCTTCATCGCCGGCATCCTGAAATACATGGACAGCATCGTCGCGCTCACCGCGCCGTCCGCCATCTCCTACATGCGCCTGACGCCGCATCGCTGGAGCGCGGCCTTCAACAATCTGGGTTACCACGACCGCGAGGCGGCCGTGCGCATCTGCCCGGTGACGAGCGCCAGCGCCGATAGCGCCGCCAGGCAGTATAATTTCGAGTATCGCGCGGCTGATGCGACAGCCTCCCCGTATCTGGTCCTGGCAGCGCTTGTCCATGCCGGCGCACAGGGCATCGAGGAAGGGCTCGCCGCGCCCGAGGTCACGGAGGAAGACCTTTCCGAGCTTTCGCCGGCAGCCCTTGCCGAACGCGGCTTCGTGCGCCTGCCGCAATCGCTTGAAGAAGCCCTTGGCCGGCTCTGCGCCAACGATCTCGTCGCGCGGTGGATCGGTCACGAGGCGGTCGAAACCTATGTGAAGCACAAGCGCGGCGAACTCGCCCATACGGCCGCGCTCAACGAGACCGAGCGCTGTGCCCTCTATGAAACGGTCTACTGACGCGACGGCCGGACCGTCTACAGCATTTTGCAAGTCAGGTGGAACCGCCTGACGGCCGCATCAATGTGGAAAAACAAGAAGACAGGAGGAGAAGGAATGAACGGGCTCTACGACCGCGAAAGCCGTAGTGTTTCCTCGCTCGCCCATCTTCGCTTCTTTCCGCAGGCCGTCACCGGCGGCAAGGGTGCGATGCTGCGCGGCGACGACGGGCGCGAGCTTCTGGACTTCGCCGCATCCTGGGGCGCGGCGAGCCTTGGCCATGGGCATCCCGCCATCGTCGAGGCCGTCAATCGCGCGCTGACCGATCAGGCGGGCGCGAGCTACCTCTCGACCGCCAACGAGCCCTGCGTTCGCCTCGCCGAAAAACTCCTGTCCATCGTGCCGGAGCGCGCCGCCGGGCGTGTCTGGTTCGGCCATTCCGGCTCCGATGCCAACGAAACGGTCGCCCGCGCTGTCATCGCGGCGACAGGCCGGCAGCGCATCATCTCCTTCAAGGGCGCCTATCATGGCGGCACGGTGGGATCGGTAGCCATCTCCGGCCACCCCGCCCAGAGTGGCATCGACAAGGCCGCCGGCCTCAGCCTCGTTGCCTATCCGGACTCCTATGCGGCAGGCAGCCCGGAAGCCGCAGCGCAAGCGGCACTTGCCGATCTCGAAGAACGCTTCGCCACCTCCGTTCCGCCGGAGGAAGTGGCCGCCTTCTTCATCGAGCCTATTCAGTCGGACGGCGGCCTTCTGGTGCCGCCGCCGCGCTACTTCAAGGAGATCGAAGCGCTCTGCCGCCGGCACGGCATTCTTCTCGTCTGCGACGAGGTAAAGGTCGGCCTGGCGCGTACCGGGCGGCTTCACGCCTTCGAGCATATCGGCATCGAGCCCGACATCGTCGTGTTCGGCAAGGGACTTGGCGGCGGTTTGCCTGTCTCGGCGGCCGTCGGCCCCGAGGCGATCATGAACCACGCCTCCGCCTTCTCCTTCCAGACCCTGCACGGCAACCCGGTCTGTGCGGCGGCGGGCCTTGCGGTTCTCGAAACCATCGAGCGCGAGAACCTTGTCGCCAACGCGGCGAAGGTCGGCGACATCATGCTGGGCGCGCTGTCCGACCTCGCCCGCAAGCACCCGCTCATCGGCAATGTGCGCGGTCAAGGCCTTGCCATCGGCGTCGAGCTTGTCAGCGACCGCACGACCCGCGCACCGGCAGGCGACGAGACCGCGCTGGCCGTCTACCGTGCCTTCCAGCTCGGCCTCGTCCTCTACTATGTGGGCGTCAATTCCAACGTGCTTGAGTTCACCCCGCCCCTCACGCTGAGCGAAAACGAGGCCATGCGCGGCATCGCCATCCTCGACCAGGCGCTGGGCGATGTGGAAGCCGGCAGGATCAGCCCGCAACTGCTGGAGCGTTTCGCCGGCTGGTGACAGCCTCGTCACGCTAACAAATGACGATGACCAAGCCCTGTTCCTCCGCGAATGAACGGTGAAGGCCGAACCGATCGCAGCTTTCCGCATGGGTCAATGCTCGGAGCTTCCATCGGCATTGGCCCATTGCCGGTGCCCTGGTCGCGATCTCATCTTCGTGTCCACGAACCCGGCAGCGGGCCAATCGCGTATCGAGCACGGGCGCGTGCGGCGAAAGGTCAAATGACCTGCGAAGCAAATCCAGCACGCAGCAATTGTTGATTTGACTGGAACGAAAGAGGCCGTCGACCGTTGATCAGGTTGGAGTGCGGCCGCGCAAGGTGTAACGCCGGCTCCCAGGAGAATCCCATGGATATCACCACGCTTCTTGTCATCGTTCTTATTGTCATTCTGCTTGGCGGCGGCTGGTATGGCCGCGGCCGCTGGTACTGAGCAACGTCCTTCGACGTTTTGCCAGGTTTGACAACACACACTGGGGTATCGGCCCTCCGCTGACGCCAGGAGATGAGCGGCCGTGCTCCTGCTTTGGTCATGCATTCGGACGAAGCACCGCTCTATCTCTTTGTTTTTCCGCGTTTACGCGGACGGCAGTGGTTCCACCTGACTGCAGAATGATCGAGGGCCGGCCCCTGCGCGCCGCCGCGTTGGCAGGAAGGTTTACCGGGTGTTTTTCGTGAGCATCAGGCTCACTGGAAATACCCATTCGATTGTTTTCACTGCATTTTTTCGACACCAATCGGTCCAATTGGCTGCAAGATGCTGACGTCTGCGGTCTTGAACAGTTCAACAAAGGCAGGGTATGCCGGAATTAATTGAGAAATCCAGCAGCCAGAAGGTTGCCGAAGCAGACGTGGAGAGCTTTCGCGAGGAACTCGGACCGTTTGTCGTTGCGGCTGAGACGACACGAATGGCGATGGTGTTCACGGATGCGAAGGAACCCGCCAATCCGATCATTTTCGCCAACGACGCCTTTCTTGAGTTGACCGGATACGATCGGGACGAGGTGCTCGGCCAGAGCTTCAATTTCCTTATGGCCCGCGGCGGTGATTCCGATGCGCTGGCGCGCATCGATGCCGCCTTCCTGGGCATCGCCAAGGGAGGGTCGGAGATCGTCTACCGCCGCAAGGACGGCAGCGAGTTCTGGTCTGCGATCCTCATCAGCCCGGTCAAGGACCAAAACGGTGATCTCGTGCAGCATTTCGCATCCTTCGTAGACCTGACCGATCACAAGCAGGAACAGGCACAATCGAGGATGCTCATTGATGAACTCAACCATCGCGTGAAGAACACTTTGGCCACGGTCCAGGCGATCGTCTGGCAGGCTTTGCGCAATACAACGGATCTCGAGGTGGTCCGGGAGTCCATCGAATCGCGACTGTTTGCACTTTCCCATTCACACGACCTCTTGACGCGCGAGAATTGGGAGGGCGCGGGATTGCTCGATCTGGTCAACACCGCACTGGAGCCATTCGGGATTGCAAACGGGCGCGCGGAGCACTTCGTCATTTCGGGCAGGAACATCCGCGTCTCGCCGAAAGTGGCCCTGGCACTGGGTATTGCTTTCCATGAACTCGCCACGAATGCCGTGAAATACGGTGCGTTCTCCAACAAGGCCGGATCGGTCCTGATCTCATGGATCATCGAGCCGTCCCCTGAAGGCAACAGGCTTATGCTGTGCTGGCGGGAGAAGGGAGGCCCCTCCGTGACGCCGCCGTCCCGGAAAGGGTTCGGCTCACGGGTGATCGAGCGTGGCCTGGCTCATGAGCTGGAGGGCACGGTCGATCTGGATTATCGGGCGAACGGCGTCGTCTGTACGGTAAGTTTTCCGCTACCCGACAGTGCCTGCGATGGATAAATTGCTTTCCGGCCAGCGGATCCTCGTCGTCGAGGACGAAATGCTGATTCTCATCATGATCGAAGACATGCTGGCCGATCTTGGCTGCGAGTCCGTCGCCTCCACAGCGACGGTGGATCAGGCCATTGCGCTGATCGATGCGCAGCGTTTCGATATAGCCATGCTGGATATGAACCTGAACGGCAGCAACAGCTATGCAGTGGCCGCGGCGCTGGCGGCGCGCAACGTGCCGTTCGTCTTCTCGACCGGCTACAGTGGCCAGAGCATGAGGGATGAGTATCGCGACCGCCCCGTGTTGAAAAAGCCATTCAGCGACAAGGAACTGGGCGGGATACTGACGCGCCTTCTGCCTCGGTGATCATGACAGTTTCCATAATCCTGCCAGCCCTGATGCCGAGAACACGTGCCGGGGCCGAGTGGATAATCGGTAGTGTCTCAGTTTGAAATTTGCCGCCGTTCAGATGCTCGGCCAGAGTGCCGCGATATTCTGGCATTCGGCCTCGATGTCGTTCAGTCGCTGCTTGGTCGCTTTCACGCCCGGAAACACAGTGCCGGATGCAACGTCGATCACTTGGCAAAACGCCGGATTGATGATGTCGTCGGGGCCGGCCAGATGCAGCCTGCAATACTCATTAACCGCCGCCGACACATATCCGGCGGATTCTTCTGTATGTGGATGCGTCTTGGAAAAATGAAGCTTCCACGCTCCAACATACGATTTACCCTTTGCGGTGGCGCGCAGCACGATCTCTGGGCGCACAGAAACCTCGACGTTGAAAAACGTCAGTTTGGCGGGGTTATGCGCACCAAGCACCGCCTCAGCGCCCATCAGGTCGATGTCGTCGAGCATCGTGTTGAACCGTTCCAGCGCATCGATATTGGCGTTGACACGACGAGCGGTCCCTATCTTTTCGGGTGTCTGTTGCTCCAGCGTGTGAAGCATTGTGTCCAGCGGCGACGTATCAATCGCTCCATCGGTGATATAACGAGAGACAGCTTCGCTGACTTCGCGGTGGTAAATGCCGGCGTTAAAATCTGGGTCAGGATACTTGCGATCATGCAAAATCTTGCGCTGACGGGCACCCCGACTGACAATGTATTCCGCCATCTTGTTCACAGAAATTGTCGGTTTGTTAACCATAATAAACAACCCTCCAACAGGGAGATGAAGCATGACCTTTCAAGCTGTAGCTACTCTATCCAACCGAGAGAGCCTGTGTATCGGTGAAATTACCGAGCGCGAAGCTGAATTGGCGCGACAGGATAACCCGGAATTCGACGGGTATGGACTCTATCTCCTGGCTGTGGACAATCGGTCTCCACGGTCGCCCGGCAGGGTGCTTGCCAAGTTCGCATCCGAAGATGCCGCGAAGAGCCTTGCGCAATTCTTTCGCATTCGCGGTGCGCTAGAGGCGGCATAGAGGGATTACAGCGATCCACGCTTTTTGTAAGGCCTGCGCGGCCCGGGCTTGGGTGCAACTTCGTCCATCATCGCGACCAGATCGTCCATGGACCAGAGCGTCTGTGAAACGCCAGCGGCCATTGCCGGCGACATTTTCAGCGTCTTGTGAACGCGGACAAAGTTGTACCAGACGATGTAGAGCGCGACCATGTGAACGTGGTTGTCGAACTTCTTTGAGAACGCATTTGTCAGGCGGGTGAAGCGGCGCATCTGCAAGCGCATGGTGAGGTTCTGCCACTCGACGTGCGACGTGCTGACAAAGGCAGGATCGGGGTTGCCTTCAATGCGCGTCTTCTTCGCGCCAGTGCATACGGCGGGGCTGTAGCGGCACTCTGACGAGACGTTCTTGCCCTCCGGCTCACCATAGAGCTTTACCAGCATGGCATAGTCGATATCAGCTCCAAACGCTTCTTCGACAGCATTCAGGTAAGCCTTATGGCCGTCCGTGGTGAGCTGGACGCGGTTTGCGAGGCGGTCCTTGACATCGTCCATGAAGGCGAGCACGTACTCGCCGTCACGCCTGCCGACTAGCCACGAAATTATAAGCTTGCTGTCGCTATCGAGCGCGGTCCATGTCCATGTGTCGCCAGCGCCATCAACGGCGTTTTTCATGTTCGCGACGTTCTTCTGCTTCGCTGCCGTGAAGCTCCAAATCTCATCGCACTGAACCTTTTGCATCTTTACGTTCCGCACTTCCCGGTCGTGCAAGGCAGCGCAGAACGTCCCGGCATCGACCAGAAGCTTTGAAACCGTGTTGATCGAAACATCGGCAACGCGGGAGATGGACCGCATGGGCGATCCCTCGCAAAGCATGCTGAGGATTTGGACACGGGTTTTGAGGGGCAGCTTGTTCATGCCTCTAATATATGAACTTTTATACTTAGCGCCAAGCATAAAAGTTCATATTGATCCGGTGGTGCGCGAGTGATGCGCGGCTATTGAGCTAGTTGAGCCTTTATTGAGAATCTGATACCGATTCGCGCGCTGAAGGAGCAAACATGCGCGCACTAGGACGTGACATAGACTGGAAAGCATTGCGGATAGAGGTCTTGGAGACGTTCACTCCCGGACCTCCAATCAACGACGTAGCTGAATTTGCCGGGAGAAAGGCGATTATCCAGCGCCTTCAAGACATAGCTGTAGAGCGCGCCCGACATGCAATTATTTTCGGCGAGCGAGGCGTGGGGAAAACTTCGCTTGCTAATATTTTCTACAAAGACCTGAATTCGCCGACGCGAAATGTGCGCGAGATCGCTGTTGATGCCGACAGCCTCGATAGTTTCGACAGCGTGTGGCGCAAAGTCTTTCGCCGCATACAATGGTCTGCCGATGCCCTCTCACTCGACAATTTCTATCCTGGCCCGATTGAACCCGATCACGTTTTCCTGGAACTCTCAAAGTTCAGGCAGAATGAAGCGCCAATCATCATCATCGATGAATACGACCGGATCACCGATGAGACATGCCGCGTATTAATGACGGACTTGATCAAAGCCCTTACGCGCTTGCCGAACAATCCAACGATCGTTCTTGTTGGAGTCGCCGATAGTATCCTGCAGTTGGTTCGCGACCACGGATCGATCCACCGAAATTTGGTCCAGATACCAATGGATCGAATGACAAGCGACGAGATCAAGGAGGTGATCGCCTCTCGCATCCGTCGACTCCGAATGAGAATCACCGATGATGCGCTCTGGCGCGTGGCTTACTTCTCTGCAGGGCTACCCTTCTATGCTCACTCAATTGGGAAATACTCCGCCCTCCGAGCAGTCGAAAAACAGACAATCCAAGTTGATGAAAACTTGGTTCAGGCATCACTCGCCGACTGCATTGCAGATGTCGACTATACGATTGCCGAATCCTACACACGAGCGACTGAAAAGATTTATAGGAAGGGCAACATTTTTGCCCCGGTCTTGGCGGCCTGTGCGCTCACCGAAAACAACGATCTCGGCCAATTTACAGCTGCTGCGGTCGAAGGGCCATTGAGTGAGATCATGGGCGAATCCTACGAGGTGTCGGCCTTCTCTTTTCACTTAAATCAGATGACAAGCCCGGAACGCGGTTCCGTACTGCGGAAAACCGGCGCAAGGCGAACGTTCCAGTACCATTTTGCAGAGCCCGCGATGCAGCCTTACATAATTATGAAGAGCTTGCAGGACGGAGTACTGCGCAAAGAGATTTTTGAGCGCTTCTACGTCAAACGCCAGAAGTCGTTTTCCATCTAGCTTTAGCCGCTTTCCGTGCAATCTCCGTTCGCCGCTCTGGCGTCATGTTCTCGGCGCGCTTTTTCCCGCCCTTCGCGCCAAGTAACTTTGCCGCTTTTTGATTGTCCTGTACGTCGTCGGCTTCCTCGCCCGTGGCGATGCGCATGACGCGAACGGCATTGCCAATCACGTCGGCGGGGCGCTTCTGTCCTTTAGGTCCGGTAGGCATGGTTCAGGACCACCCCTTTTCATCTAGCAGCGCCTGCAACTTATCCTGTCGCGTGCCGCCACCTTTCATGAATTCGTCCAGCGGAATGTTTGCCTCACCGCGTCTAAATTGAAAATTGCCAGCGTGATGTGACCATTCATGCAGAATGTGTATTTCTCCAGTATCGCCGTCACGGATCAAGGAATACCAATCTTCGTTTCCCATCCCCTTTTCCGTTTTGTGGAACTGAAACTTTTCGACCGCCATGTGGCCTCCTGTGCTCACCCCTAAGCATATAGGAGACGCGGCCAGGAATCGATACCCTGTCAATCGCGATCAAATTTCAAACTGAGACACTACTGGCGTCCCTGATCATCGAGATAGTCCTTTGGATCCCAAGAGAACGTCTGTCGTCGACGGTGCGACAGACCCTATGGCGTTTCGGAAACGAAAGCCGCGCTGATCGGCGCCTAGAGCGAGATGAGGAAAAGTGTGAAGCGGTTTTCCGCCCGCATCCCGCTCCAACCTATTGAGAGCGATCGCGATGACTTTGGATTGAATCAATCCAAAGTCATCGCGATCTAGCCGGCGGGATGCGGCGGGGCGCATTTTTGCGGCCATTGCGTCGCCTCGTGATAGGCAGAACCCAGCGCCAGAACCCCGGCGTCGGCACCCGTCTTGCCGATGATCTGCATGCCCGTCGGAAGGCCCTGCGGATTGAAGCCCACGGGAACGCAAAGCGATGGCAGACCGATCAGGGAAACAGGAACGACGATTTCCATCCAGCGGTGATAGGTGTCCATCTCGACACCCGCCACGGTGCGTGGCCAACGCCAATCGGCGGGGAATGGCCACACCTGCGCCGCTGGCATCACGAGAAAATCGTAGCGCTGGAACAATTCCTGCGCGACCGTAAACCACCGCGACCGGATTTCGCTGGCCGCACAGATATCCTCGGCACCGTAGGCGGCGCCGCTCTCGATCTCCCAAATGGTTTCCGGCTTGATAAGGCCGCGGGTGGAGGGATCGCGCCACAATGTCCGCTTGGATCCGAAGATCGCGGTCGAGCGCAGCACCGTCCATGCTCGCCAGAGCAACTCCGCCGGGAAGGGCGAAACCACCGGCTCGATGTCCGCTCCGAGTTCCCTCAGCACGCCGACGCCGGCCTCGCATGCCTCAAGGATGCCGGCCTCGCAGGGATAGGCACCGTTCCAGTCCCCCAGCCAGCCGATGCGAAGCCCGCGTGGCTCGGCCGGCCGATGCGTGTCGAGGAAGGAGCCGGCCGGCCGGTCGAAGGGAACGCCGGGATCGGGCTGCGCCATGACATCGAGCAGAAGCGCAAGATCCTCCGGCGTGCGCGCCATGGGCCCCAGCGTCGCCATGGTGTGAAGGAAGGTATCCCCGCCCCTTTCGGAAGGAACCAGTCCCCATGTCGGGCGAAAGCCGTAGACGTTGCAGAAGGCGGCAGGGTTGCGCAGACTGCCCATCATGTCGGAACCGTCGGCCAGGACCTGCATGCGCGCGGCAAGGGCCGCAGCCGTGCCGCCGGAGGAGCCGCCGGCGCTGCGCCCGGTATCGTAGGGATTGCGCGTTACGCCATAGACGGGGTTGAAGCTGTGGCTGCCATGCCCCCATTCCGGCGTGTTCGTCTTGCCGATGACAATGGCGCCCGCCGCCTTCATTCGCGCCACAACCAGTGCATCTTCACTGGGCACAAAAGAAGCATGGATCGGCGAGCCCCAGGTCGAGGCGATCCCCTTGGTCGCAAGCAGGTCCTTGATGGCCATGGGCAGCCCGTGCAAAGGCCCCGAGACGGCGCAGCCGTCCAGGGCGCGTGCCTCGGCCATCAACTCATCGCGTGGTCGCAGTGCGACGACCGCATTGATCGCCCCGTTGGCAGCCTCGATCCGGTCAAGGAAAGCCACCATGATCTCCGAGGGACAGGTGCGGCCATCGGCCATCAACCGCATCAAAGCACCTGCGGACAATTCGGTCAGTTCCATCGCCATCACCTTGTCAGATTGCCTATGCGAGCCCATCGGACAGCGTTAGGACGAACCGCGCAAGTGCCGCGTCCATCATGCGGCGTGACGAAAACGGCTTCTTCTACTTCGTCGGTCGCGCGGATGACATGTTCAACGTCGGGGGCGAGAATGTCTGGCCCGGCGAGGTCGAGAAACTGATCGAGGGCATGAACGGTGTACACCAGGCCTGCGTTGTCCCTGCGCCGCACGAAACCAAGAATCTCGCACCCTTTGCATTCGTCGTGGCCAAAAAGGACGGCAGTCTCACGGAACAGGCAGTGAAGGAATACACGCTTGCTCACGGACCTGCCCATGCCCATCCGCGTCACGTTCGGTTTCTCGATGCAATCCCGCTGGCAGGAACGAACAAACCCGACCGGAAGCTGCTGATCGAGAGGGCCAAGGGCGAAGTCGGGGCGCGGTCCGGGGAAAGCTCTTGAAACGGCTTTCTTCGCCGGAACCGGCGGATCCCCGGCACGACTTTCCTCCGTTCAAATCAGGCCGCCATCGCCTGGTTGTCGACGCCCCCGGCTCATTCGGCGGACGGCATGTCGCATCCGCCCGCATAGCTGTCGCCGTGCGCCGTCAGCACTTTGGCTTCCGTTTTCAGCACCATCCGGCCGGCGTCGCTCTTGACCGCCTTCAGGGCATACCAGTCCTGAACCGGATGCTGGTTGGGACCAAACTCGAAGGAGCCGCGCACCGAAGGAATCTCCGCGCCAAGAAGCGCCTTGCGGAAAGCGGCAACATCCTCGACGCCCGGCTTGCTGCCCGCCAACCCCGCGGCAATCAACAGCGCGGCATCATAACCCTGCGCCGCATAGTAGGTCGCAGGCCGGTCGTCATACTTCTCGCGCCACGCCTCGACGAACGCCTTGTTGACCGGGTTGTCGAAATCATCGTTCCAATGGCTCGTCACCTGTAAACCTGCGGCCGCCTCACCAACCGCGCCGAGGATCACGTGATCCATCGATGCCGGGTGCACCACCAGCGGAATCTGGTCGAGCAGGCCGGCCTGCTGGTACTGGCGGATGAAGGCGATGCCGAGCCCGCCCGGCTCGAATTCGTAGACGACATCGGGCTTGGCGGCACGGATCTGCGCCATTTCGGCGGCGAAGTCGGTCTGGTCGAGACCGGTGTAGATCTCGCCCACGACCTCGCCCTTGTAGAAGCGCTTGAAGGCAACCATGGTTTCCTTGCCCGCCTGGTAGTTGGGCGCGACGAGGAAGGCCGTCTTGTGGCCGAGCGATTGGGCAAGGGCGCCGGCGCTTTCACCCTGGCTGTCGTCCTGCCACGAACTGACGAAGTAATTCGGATGGCAATCCTGACCGGCGAAGGTCGAGGACGCCGTGTTGGCGCTGACGTAGACCGCTTCGTTGTCGAGGATCTCCGGCACGGCGGCGAAAGCCACGTTGGCGAAGACGATTCCGGTGAAAAGCTTGATGTCGTCCGCCAGCATGCCTTCGGCAATCTGCCGCGCATTGCCGGGCTTCAGGCCGTCATCCTCGACGACCAGTTCGACCGATACGCCGCCGAGCGCGCCGCCGCTCTCGTCGATCGCGAGCTGAAAACCGTCCCGGATATCCTGGCCGAGATAGCCCGCAGGTCCCGAAAGCGTCGTGATCATGCCGATCTTCACCGGCTCCTGCGCGTGGCCGAGCGCAACCATTGCCGACGACAGGGTCGCGGCGAGCAGAAGTTTTCTGATTGTCAAAGTCCTGTCTCCCATTCGCCCCGACCGGGGCGTTTCATTGTGGCGGTTGCCGCCTTGTTGATTTGAAGTTGAGCTAAAGCTTCACCCATCCCTCCGGCGGGACCTTGCCGGGGTGCACGACGCCGCAATTCGGGCAGGTGCGCGCCTTCTCGTCCGCATAGAACGCCTGGTAGATGGGCGGCAGGTCGCGCACGATGCTCTTGAGCGATACCTCGACACGTTTCACCAGCGCGTTGCACTCGAAGCAGTACCACTCGAAAGCATCCATCTGGTCGGGCTGGCGCTTCGGCTCGACCACCAGGCCGATCGACCCCTCCTGCGGACGCTGCGGGGAATGACGCACATGCGGCGGCAAGAGGAAGATGTCGCCCTCGCGGATCGGGACGTCGTAGAAGGCGCCGTTGTCGACCACCTTCAGCACCATGTCGCCCTTCAACTGGTAGAAGAACTCCTCGACCGGATCGTCGTGATAGTCGGTCCGCTTGTTGGGACCGCCGACGACCGTCACCATCATGTCGGCGTCCTCCCAGACCTGCTGGTTGCCGACCGGCGGCTTGAGCAGATGCTTGTGCTCGTCGATCCATTTGGAGAAATTGAATGCCGCAAGTCTTCTTTCCGTCATGTCGTCCTCCTCAAGTCTGTGGTTAAAGCTGCAGTCCGCATGCCTCGAAGGCGGCGCGGGTCCTGGCTTTCTCGTCCTCGGTCAGGTCCAGCAGAGGCGGCCTCACCGCGCCGCCTGTCTGGCCGAGCAGGTTCTGCCAGTATTTCTGATGGGCGTGCGGCTTCTCGGCCGGGCGCGTGCTGCGCAGAGCGTTGCGGACCGGATCGAGACTGTCGCGAATGGCGCGCGCCTCGTCGCCGCGCCCCGCGAAGGCGAGATCGGTGTATGCGCGCATCCGCCGGTCTTGCTTCGTCTGCAGGAGATAGGGCGGGGACGAGCAGAGATAGAGCCGCCAACCGAGCTCCAGCACATTGTCCAGCCACTCCTCCTCGGAGGCGGTCGAGACGATGATCCGATCGCCGGCGAGCCGGGTCAGCTCCGCATACATCGGACGCGGCACGGAATACTTGATGGCGACGACCGTCTCGATGTCGGCCAGCCGGTTGCAGAGCTCCGGGCTCATCAGGTAGCCGCTGTCGGGATGGCTCCACAGGGCGATGCCGATATCGACCTTGTCGGCGATCGTCCGGTAGTAGTTCAGCAGCGTTTCGTCCTGCGCCTTGAAGAAGTGCAGAACGGGCGCATGGACGACGATGTAGTCGGCGCCCGCCTTCTGCGCGTGCCGTGCCAGATCGATGACGACGTCCATGTTCTGGTCGGAGCAGGACATGATCGTCTGTGCCCGGCCCGCGCAGGCGTCGATCGCCAGATCGAAGCAACGCTTGCGCTCGTCGATGGACATCGAGAAGAACTCGCCCTGCTTGCCGGCGATGAAGAAGCCGTCGATGCCGAGGTCTTCGATCCAGTGATCGATGTTGCGCCGGAAACCCTCTTCGTCGAGGTCGAGAGACGGGGTGAAGGGCATGAGCGCAGCCGCCCATGTGCCCGTCATGGTCTGGCGGGCGTAAGTTTTGGCGGACTTCCTGTCGTAGTTCATGGGATCGAGAACCTTTGCAGACCTTCTGAGGGAACGCGCCGATCGCCTATAAGGCAATCGTGATTTTCCGTATTAATTTATTGCTTTTCCTTATGAATTCTCCGCTGCGAGGCGTGTTCCTGTCGTGCTTCGGCGTGGGCACCGTCAGATCGCCATGCGATGCGAGACGTTCTTGACCACCGTGTAGTGGGTGATGCCTTCGGCGCCGCCTTCCCGGCCATAGCCGCTTTCCTTCACGCCGCCGAACGGCGTCTCGGCCACGGACGCCTCGAGCGTGTTGACCGACAGATTGCCAGCCTCGACCTCGTCGGTGAGCCTGTCCACATTCGCGGCGGAGTTGGTGAAGGCGTAGGCCGCCAGGCCGAAGGGGACCGAATTGGCCTTCGCTATCGCCTCGTCCAATGAGGCCACCGGATTGATGATTGCAAGCGGGCCGAACGGCTCCTCGCGCATGATGCGGGCACTGTCCGGAACGTTGGCAAGCACGGTCACCGGGAAGAAATAGCCGCCATTGCCGATCCGCTCGCCGCCGGTGAGCAGGCGAGCTCCCGCGGAAACGGCATCCGCGACGAGAACTTCCATCGCCTCGATCCGCCGATGATTGGCAAGCGGCCCCATCTCGGTCGCGGCATCCAGCCCGTCGCCGATCTTCACCGACCGGGCCTTTTCCACGAAGGACGCCGCGAACGTGTCGAAGGACTGCTCATGGACGAAAAACCGGGTGGGCGAGGTGCAGACCTGCCCGGCATTGCGGGCCTTGCGCACCGCGGACACGACGCCCGCCTGATGTGCGTCGGCGTCGTCGCAGACGATCACCGGCGCATGGCCGCCCAGTTCCATCAGAACGGGTTTGATGTGCCGGGCAGCGAGCCCCGCCAGATGCTTGCCCACCGCGGTCGAGCCGGTGAAGGCGATCAGCCTCACCTGGTCCTGGGGGATCAGATATTCGGAGATGCGGGCCGGAATGCCGAAAACGAGATTAAGCACGCCTGCGGGCAGACCGGCGTCATGAAAGGCACGCGCGATGTGAAGCGCACCCGCCGGGGTCTCTTCGGCCGCCTTGAGGATGATCGAGCATCCTGCAGCAAGCGCGCCGGCCACCTTGCGCGCCGGCTGGCTCATGGGAAAGTTCCACGGTGAGAAAGCAGCGACCGTTCCGATCGGCTGATGATGCACGACGTAGCGGATGCCCGGTTCGCTCGGGATCACACGCCCGTAAAGACGCTGCGCTTCGCCGGCGTCCCATTCGAAGAACTCGCAGCCGCGAATGACCTCCAGGCGCGCCTGCGTCAACGGCTTGCCATGCTCGCGGGTGATGTCGAGCGCGATTTCCTCGATCCGCTCGCGCATCAATGCCGCCGCCTTGCGGATGATCTCGGCGCGGCGCGACGGCGCGGTGCGGCTCCAGACTTTCAGCCCGTCGGCCGCCGCAGTCAGCGCATCGTCGAGATCCCGCTCGGTGGCGACGGGCACTGCGCCGATCTCGCTTTCGTCGACCGGGTTCACGACCGGCAGCCTGTCCGCCGTCTTGCGCCAGGTGCCGCCAATGTAGAGCTGAAGATCGGGATAATTTGACATGTGTGCCTCGGCAATCTCGGTCCGGATCAATGCGAATGGGCGGCTGCAAAGCAGCCTGCATATCGCTCGTGTGGGAAGGATCGTCGATTTCTATTTATCGACAAGACAGATTTGTTTGATAAATTCATATTGATTTTTGGATAAGTAACGATGCCGCCCAGCCGGCGACGCCGCATGGACGGAGGGGGCGCCTGATGAAGATAACGATCAAGCAGATCGAGGGATTTCTGGCGGTTGCCGAGTTCGGCAATTTCTCCCGCGCCTCGAAGCGGCTCAACACGGCACAACCCGCCCTCTCGCAGGCGATCAAGGATCTTGAAGCCGAGCTTGGCGTGCGGCTGTTCGACCGCACGACACGGCGCGTCGAACTCACCGATGCGGGCCGTGAATTCCGCGCTTCGGCCGCGAAGGCGGTGGAGGAGCTGGAGCATGCTGTGGAAAGCGTGCATCAGCTTGCCGAGCGACGCCGAGGGCGTCTGCGCATCGCGGCGCCGCCGCTGCTCGCCGCGGTCGTGCTGCCGCAGGCGATCAGCGACTTCCAAAAGCGGCATCCCGGCATCACCATTCAGGTCGCGGACATCAGCACGGAACAGATCGTCGAAAGCGTTCGCAGCGGCAAGGCGGACTGCGGTCTCGGCACGTTTCCACCCGGTGAAGAAGGCATCGAAAGGGTGGTGCTGATGCGGGACAATTTGATGCTGTTCTGCGGCGACCAGAACCCTTTCAAAGCGAAGAAGATCGTCGCCTGGAGCGAGCTGGCCGGCCAGCCGCTGATCGCGCTTACCCGGGACAGCGGTATACGCCTGCTGGTCGAAATTGGTTTCGAAACCGTGCAACTGCCGCTGCGCCCCACATTCGAGGTGTCGCACATCACCACGGCGCTGGCGCTGGTCGAAGCAGGGCTTGGCGTCTCCGTGCTTCCAACCTATGCGCTCGCCACCGCTCGCCACCACAAGGTGTCGGGACGGCTCCTGGAAGCGCCGACGATCTCGCGCGAAGTGGTGCTGATCCACGCGAGCGGACGCTCGGTTTCGCCGGCGGTCTCCGCCTTCAGCGCCGTCGTGCGCCGCTATGCGCAGAAGCTGTCGCCACGAGAGATGACGTGAAGGCATCAACCGCGCCTCATCAGTTCGGCCAATGCCTGTGAAAGGCGCGTATCCGGATCGGCGAGGTCGAGAACCACGTCGAAATGATTGCGGCCGGGAATTTCCATCAGGCTGCATTCGTGTCCGGCCTCGCGCCAGAGTTCGCGATAGGCGCGGGACTGCCTGCCGAAGCCAGCCGGTTCGCCCGACGCAAAGGCGACGATGAGCGGGCAGCCGATGCGTGGAATGTGCTCGGCCGGGCTCAGTTCAGTCACCTCCTGCGGGCTGAGCCTTATCCATTCCTGCACGAAGGAGGCGGCGATCGGCGCAAGGTGGAAGAGGCCGCTGATCGCCACCGCCCCCTTGATGACGTTCTCGGGCACGTTTGCTTCCGCCTGCCAGCCTCGTGCGAGCAGCGTGCCCGTGAGGTGACCTCCGGCCGAACTTCCGCCCGCAAAGATGCGCTGCGGGTCGACCCCGAAATTCGCGCCGCGCCGCCAGAGAAAGGCCACGGCCTGGCGAACCTCGCGAACGATTTCGGCCAACGAAACGGCAGGCGCCAAACGGTAGTCGACGACGGCGGTCGCGATGCCTTGCTCGGCAAGCGACTGCGCCATGAAAGCCGAATCCAGCTTCGACAGCGCGCGCCAGTAGCCGCCGTGAACGAAAAGGAAGACGGGCTTGAGACGCTCGCCGGGTGCTGCCGCGCCAAAGATGTCCAGGGTCTGCCCGCTGGCCTCGTCATAGACGACATCGAGTGCCGCGCCCGCCATGGCGCGCGCCGGCTGGGAGAGCTGGCGATAGCGCCGCATCTCCTCCTCGAAGCATTCGGCCGTCACACTCGCCCTGGCATTGTAGTCGCGGTTAAGCGTTTCGCGCGGCAGCTTGCCCTCGGCGCGGAGCGCGCCGAGCAGTTCCGCTGCTGCTCCGGATACGGCGGTCATTGCAGGAAGGCGCGGATCGCGTCGGCGACCGCGCGCGGCTGTTCGAGCGTCGGGAAATGCGTCCTGCCCTGGAGCTTGGCCGGCTGGAACCAGGGGTTCGACGCGGCGAATTCCTGCTGGGCAGCCAGATATTCCGGCTCGAAGGGCTGGGAGAAGATATGCGTGACGGGCCGCGTCTCGGCCATCGCCTTCATGCGCGCCATCGGATTGCCCCACTTCCGGTAGGCCCTGGCGATCTCGCGGCCCGAGCGCGCCCACATTTCATAGTCGAATCCGGCCATCTCGTTATTGACGTGATCGACAATGTCGCGATTGTCGGTATCGCCGATCCAGTAGCCGAAGAAATCGCCGCGGCCATTCTCCCAGTTCGCACGGTCCTGGAGGTCATCGATCATGGTGAAGAAGGATTCGTTCGGCGTCACCATGATCCAGTCGATCACGGCCGAACGCGGCACACGCCCGGCGCCGAGCCGATCCGTCGCCTCGATGTTCGCCCAGCCGCCATGCGAGGTCGATACCGGAACGACCTTGTCCAACCCCAGCGCATCGACGAAGGCGACGATGTCGGAGGCCTGGTCGTCGGTCGTGAAATCGCCGTCATGGCTTCTGTCCTCGCCATGCCCGCGCCAATCCAGCCGGATCACCCTGTGCGTGCGGGCCAGTTCGGGCGCCAGATGCTTGAACAGCCGGTGATCCTGGCACCAGCCGGAAAGGAGCAGCACGGCATCGCCGGAGCCGGCCTCGTCGTAGGTGAACGGATTGGCGCCGATGCGTATTGTCTTCACGGGTTCCTCCCAGGGGTCGTCATTCGATGATATTCGGGCACGCCCGGCGTCAGATGGCCTCCGTGGCGCCGGTGGGAACGTGCATGGCGGTGCGCAGGCGCAGCATCGCCAGTTCGCGCGATCGCCCGGTGATGGCCAGCACCTCGGAGCGCAGCGAATCCGGCCAGAGATTCATGTCGCCCTGACGCTCCGACTGCTCCTGCGTATGCTCGGTAAGCGGACGCTCGCGCGCTTCCCAGGCGTCGAGCGCGGCGGGAATGTCGTCGGCATCGGCGACGGCAACGGCAAGCCCCAGACCGTTCATCAGGGCACAGCCGCCGCCCTGCCCGAGATAGGGAGGCATTGCGTGAGCACCGTCGCCCAGAACGGCGGCTGCGCCGCGGCTCCAGCGTTTCAGCTTCACCACCTCGAAAGCGTCCCAGCGCCCGGCATTGCCGAAGCGGCCGACAAGGTGCGACAGGTGCGGAAAGGCTTCGCTCCACAAGGCCCGGTCGGAAGGCACCCGCAAGGCCGCCTCGTCGTCCGAGGCACAGCACAACGCGATATACAGATGCCGGGCGCTCGCCGGCGTATAGAGGATGCGGCGGCTGCCTGAGAAGTGCTCGATATATTTGTCCTTGTCCGCCTCGGCGACGTCGCCGTCGGCCCGGTCGATCAGCATCCGGACGGCGCCATAGCCGAGATGCTTGCGGTAGAGCAGCAGGTCGAGGCAATCGCGGACGGCGGAGTTGATGCCGTCGGCGCCGACGACGAGGTCGGCCGACCGCCGATCGCCGCCGGCCAGCAGCAATTCGCCCTCAGGGTTAGCTCCGACGACTTCCGACGAGGTGCGAATCTCCACCCCGCTCGCCCGGCAGGCGTTGATCAGCGACCGGGTCAGCGTCTCGCGCAGGATGGTGATCAGGCGCGCCGAACCGGGGCGATTGATCGGAATTTCCTCCATGACCCGGTTTTCATGGTCGCGCGTCTCGAGCAATGGACCGATATGCGCCCCGGACGTCGCCTCATCATAGGCGCCGAGAGCCTTCAACACGCGAAGACCGTTGCTCCAGATATAGATGCCGGCGCCAAAGGTCCGCAGGTCCGGAGCGCGTTCATGCACGGTTACGCGCCAGCCGCGCTGCGCCAGCGCGGCGGCCACCGTCAATCCGCCGATCCCCGCCCCGGCGATTTCGGCCTTGCGTTGCGCGCCGCCCGCATTCTGTCTTGCCACTGGTCCACTCCGGTTCCGCCAGCCCCGGCCATCCAGGTGCAAGGCTCCGTCAAATCCGAGAGCGAGAATTCCGTGTCCGTGCTATTCAGACAAATGAATAGTTGCGAACTTGCTATGAGCCATGTGAATATCCAGCAATTGTTTGGGGGCAACCGCACAGCATGAAACTTCTCGCCAGCCGACTGACGATCCGCCATCTGCGCATGGTCGTGGCCATCCTGGAGGAAGGCAATCTCGTCGGTGCCGCCAAGCGCCTGAACATGACCCAGTCGGCCGTGACCAAGGCGCTGCAGGAGGTCGAGGCGCTGACCCACGCCACGCTTTTCGACCGCACGAACCGCGGCGTGGTGCCGACCATATTCGGCGAAACGCTCGCCGAGCACGCACGCTTCATCATCACCCAGCTCGATCATGCCGAGGAGCATCTTGCCGATCTGCGCGACGGCACCGGCGGACGCATCGCCATCGGCACGCTGCTTTCGGCCTCGGCCGAGCTGCTGCCCGGCGCCATCGCCCGGCTTCGGCGTCAACGCCCGCGCATCGTGGTGCGCATCGTCGAGGGAACCAACGACGTCCTCATTCCAGCGTTGCGCAGCGGCGAGATCGACCTGGTCGTCGGACGGCTTTCCGAGCATCGCGAGCGGCAGGACGTCGAGCAGGAAACGCTGATGGACGACCTGGCCTGCGTTGTGGCCAGAAGCGGACACCCGCTGGCGCGGCGCGAGACGCTGGCGCTGCCGGATCTCGTGGGGTGGGACTGGATCCTGCCGCCACAGGAAACCAGCCTGCGGCGCCAGGTCGATCTGGCGTTTCGCCAGCAGGGCCTGGAGCCGCCGATGCATGCCGTGGAATCGGTCTCCCTGCTGACGAACAGGGGCCTGTTGGTCAACGCCAATTATCTGGGCGTGCTGCCAATCCAGGCCGCACGGCAGGAAGCGGCGTCCGGGATCATGACCATCCTGCCCGTGTCGCTCGGCGCCACCCAGCGTTCGCTCGGCATCACCACGCGCGCCAATGCGCGGCTCTCGCCGGCCGCCAAGGGCTTGATCGAAACGCTGCGCGAAGTCGCATCGGAGCTGACGCTCAGCCGATCAACGATTGATTGAATGTTTGGCATCGCCAAGCCCTCCGCTATTCACTGAAGTCATACCCGATTGAAGAGTTTTCCCTTTACCCTCGCGATGATTCCGCCAAGCCTGAATGTGACGCCGCATGAGAGGTGCAAGGTCAAGAACCACCTTCCGGCCGGCGCGGGAACGTCATCTCAGGGGAGAAATCGATGAACTGGAGAAAACTCGCCACCGCCTCGGCGATCACGCTTGCCGCAGCCAGCGCAACGCAGGCGGATGAACCGGTGAAGATCGGCATGATCACAACCCTGTCGGGACCGGCAGGCTACCTCGGCCAGGATATCCGCGACGGTTTCCAACTCGCCATCGACGCCGAGGGCGGGACGCTCGGCGGAGTGCCGGTGACCATGATCGTCGAAGACGACGCGCTCAAACCCGGCAACGGCCGCCAGATCGCCGACCGCCTGCTCAACAATGAAGGCGTGAAACTGTTCACCGGCATCGTCTTTTCCAACGTCGCGGGCGCCACCCTTCCCGATATCATCGACAACGATGCCATCTACATCAGCCCCAATGCGGCTCCGTCCAACTTTGCCGGCAGCGAGTGCCACAAGAACTATTTTGTGGTTTCCTGGCAAAACGACAGCCTGCACGAAAGTGCCGGTCAGAATGCCACCAACCTCGGCTACGAGACCGCCTTCGTGCTCGCACCGAACTACCAGGCCGGAAAGGATGCGATCGGCGGCTTCAAGCGCTTTTTCAAGGGCGAGATCGTCGGCGAGGTCTACACCCGCCTCGACCAGACCGATTTCGCTGCCGAAATGGCACAGATCCGTGACGCCAAGCCGGCTGTCGTGTTCCAGTTCCATCCAGGCGGCCTCGGCATCACCTTCCTGCGGCAGTATCAGCAGGCCGGGCTTCTCGAAACCACGCCGATGGTGGTCGCCGAACCCTCCATGGACGGCGTGATTCTGAACGCCGTCGGCGAGGCCGCCATCGGCATCAACGTGTCGAGCCACTGGAATGCCGACTTCGACAACGAAGCGAGCAAGAAATTCGTGGCAGCCTGGAAAGAAGCCTACGATCGCCCGATCACCTATTATGCGAGTCAGGGCTACGACACCGCGCTTGCCATCGCCTCGGCGCTGAAGGCCAACGGCGGCAATCTGGACGACCTGGGGCCATTCCGCGAGGCGCTGCGCAAGGCCGACTTCCAATCGGTGCGCGGTGACTTCGCCTTCGGGCCGAACCAGCACCCAATTCAGGATTGGTACGCCCTGAAGGTCGTGGCAGGCGAAGACGGCAAGCCGATGCTGAAGACCGGTGAACGAATATTGGAAGATCACTCCGACGCCTACGCGGCGGAATGCTCTCTCTGACATCCGGCGTCCCCGTGCGCGCGCTGTCGCGCACGGGGGTCCCTGCTTCACGATCAAGATTGCGGTCGATGTGATGACCTTGTTTCTCGAACAGCTGCTCAACGGGCTACAGTTCGGCGTCATGCTGTTCCTGATGGCTGCCGGACTGACGCTCATTTTCGGCATCATGGGCATTATCAACCTGGCGCACGGCTCGATCTACATGGTCGGCGCCTATGCCGGTGCACTCGTCATTACCGAAACGGATTCCTTCCTGCTCGGTATACCTGCAGCGCTTGTCGTAGCGGCGATCGTCGGGATATTGATGGAGGTGACCGTCATCCGGCGCCTTTACAGGCGTGACCATCTCGATCAGGTGCTGGCCACCTTCGCGATCATCCTGATCCTCAACCAGGCCATCACCATACTCTTTGGCCGTCAGCCCCTGTTCGCGGCCATGCCGGCAGGGCTCGGCGGGTCCATAGAATTGCTGCCGGGCCTGATCTATCCCGTCTACCGGCTCGCCATCATCGTCGTGGGTCTGTCGGTCGCTGCCGGGCTCTATCTGCTCATCAACCGGACACGCATCGGCATGCTGGTCCGTGCCGGTTCCACGAATCGCGACATGGTGCGCGCCCTCGGCGTCGACATCCGGATGCTTTACACAATCGTCTTCGGACTGGGCGCGCTGCTCGCCGGATTGGCCGGTCTGATGGCTGGCCCCATCCTTGCGGTTCAGGTGGGCATGGGCGAGCAGATCCTCATCACGACATTCGTCGTGGTGGTGATCGGCGGCGTCGGCTCCATCAAGGGCGCGTTTTACGCCAGCCTGATCATCGGCGTGGTCGACACGCTCCTGCGCGCTTACCTGCCGGGTCTCCTGCGTCAGTTCATGGTCGGGTCGGAAGCCGACGCTCTGGGCGCAGGCGTTTCCTCGATGGGCATCTATCTGCTGATGGCGCTCGTACTTCTCGCCAGGCCGAAGGGCCTGTTCGTGGCCGACAGCTGAGGCAACCACATGCCAATCTCCAAACTCGGAAGACCGTTCTTTGCGCTCGCGGTTCTGGCCGCACTGATCGCACTGCCGCCCGTTGCGGACGCAATGGGCCAGCCCGCCCTGACGTCGATGGCTGCACGCATCCTGATCTACGGCATCGCCGCAGCCAGCCTCAACATCGTGCTCGGCTACGGCGGGATGGTGTCTTTCGGCCATGCCGCCTTCTTCGGCGTCGGCGGCTACGTGGTCGGCATCCTCTATGCGCACCACGCTTCCGGTGACCCACTGTTCGGCTTCATACCCGGAAGCAACCAGCTCCTGGTCACGTTGCCGGCGGCTATCCTTGTGAGCGGGCTCGCGGCGCTGGTCATCGGCGCGCTGTCCCTGCGCACGAGCGGGGTGCAGTTCATCATGATCACGCTTGCTTTCGCCCAGATGCTCTTCTTTCTGTTCGTCTCACTGAAGACCTATGGGGGCGACGACGGATTGATCATCCGGCGCGCCAACGAGGCTCCGTGGCTGAACATGCGCGACAAGCAGACCGTTTATTATGTCTGCCTCGCGATCGCCGTGGCTTTCTTCGCCCTTCTATGGCGGTTCGTGAATTCGCGGTTCGCGAACGTGCTGATGGGGCTGCGCCAGAGCGAGAGACGCATGGCCGCGATCGGCCTGCCGGCATACAGGTACAAGCTCGCCGCCTTCGTCATTTCCGGCATGGGCGCAGGTCTCGCAGGCGCGCTGATGGCGAACTTCCTGCGCTTTGCGAGTCCCGACATGCTGCACTGGACCAAGTCCGGCGAATTGATGGTGATGGTCATACTGGGAGGAGTCGGCACGTTGTTCGGCCCGCTGGCGGGCGCCGCCGTCTATATCATTCTCGAATCCGTCCTGGCCTCATGGACGGAGTACTGGCAACTCGGCGTGGGCATCATCTTGCTGTTCGTTGTGCTGTATACGCATGGCGGCGTACAGGCACTGGCGCTGCGGCTTGCCGGGAGGCGTCCATGACCGCCCCCATCCTTGCCGTGCGCGGGTTGGTCAAGCGCTTCGGCGGTCTGCTTGCCACGGACTCCGTGGACCTTGAGGTGCTGCCGGGCCAGATTCATGCATTGATCGGCCCGAACGGCGCCGGAAAGACGACGCTGATCGCGCAGCTTTCCGGCGAGCTTCGACCCGACGGCGGCTCGATCGATCTCGACGGGCAGACGATCGACGCCCTGCCTGCCTCCGCGCGTGTCGCGCGCGGACTGGCACGCTCCTTCCAGATCACCTGCTTGCTGTCCGACTACTCCGTTCGCGACAACGTCGCCATCGCTGTACAGGTTCGGCAGGGGCACAGTTTTCATTTCCTGCGCAACGTGCGCCGCGACGAAGGTTTGCGGAGCGAGGCTGAAACCCGCCTCGCCGCGGCCGGGCTCGCCGAACGCGCCGACGAGATCGTCGCCAACCTCTCGCACGGCGAGCGCAAACAGCTCGAACTCGTCGTTGCCCTTGCCACAAAACCCCGCATCCTGCTTCTCGACGAGCCGATGGCGGGCCTCGGCCATGCCGAGAGCCAGCAGATGATCGCAACGCTCCGCGAACTGAAGAACGAAGTGGCGATGCTGCTGGTCGAGCATGATATGGACGCCGTCTTCCAACTGGCGGACCGGATCTCCGTCCTTGTCTACGGACGGATCATCGCTTCCGGGTCCGCCGACGAGATCCGCGAGCATCCGGAAGTCCGCAAGGCTTATCTCGGCGATGGAGACGCGGCATGCTGACGGTTCGCGGTCTCCAGGCAGCCTATGGGGCGAGCCAGGTCCTGTTCGACGTCTCGCTCGAAATCGGCGACGGTGAAGTGGTCACGCTTCTCGGCCGCAACGGCATGGGCAAGACGACGACGATCCGCACCATCATGGGCCTGCTCCCGGCACTCGGCGGCGAAGTGATGATCGGCGAAAGGTCCGTCATCCGTGCAACGCCAGAGGCGGTCGCCCGGATGGGCGTCGGGCTCGTCCCCGAAGGCAGGCAGGTGTTTCCGACGCTGACGGTCCGCGAGAACCTTGTGGCGACGGCGGCGAACCGGCTCGGGCGGCGCGACCCGTGGACCCTGGAGCGCGTCTATGACATGTTTCCGCGGCTGCGCGAGCGCGCCCGGCAGTCGGCCGCAACCCTCTCGGGCGGCGAACAGCAGATGCTCGTGGTCGGGCGCGCACTGATGACCAATCCGCAGCTGCTCATTCTCGACGAGGCGACCGAGGGGCTGGCACCGGTCATTCGCGCCGAGATTTGGGCCTGCGTCGAGCGCCTGAAGGCCGACGGCCAGTCACTCCTCCTCATCGACAAGAACATCCAGGTCCTGAAGAGGCTCGCGGATCGCCATTTCGTGCTTGAGAAAGGGCGCACGGTCTGGTCGGGCGACAGCGCCGACATCGAGCGCGACGCCGAGCTGGTTCACTCCTATGTCGGCATCTGACCGGCCGCCCGGGCGCCACCTCCGCGTCGCGCTGATCGGATGGGGGGCGATCGCCACCCGCGTGGCGGCGCTGCTGCACGAACGCGGCCGCCGCGAGATATCGATCGTCGCCGTCGCCGTGCGTGACACAGGCGCCCCGAGGGCCGGTCTTCCCCAGGGAGCGAAGCTGATCGCACGGACGCGGGAACTGCGTGAGATTGTGTGCGACATCGTCGTGGAAGCGGCTGGCCGGGACAGCGTCGAGCCTTGGGGCACGGCAGCCCTGGCCAAGGGGTGCGACTTCGTGATCTCGTCGGTCGGCACACTCTGCGATGACGCATTGAGGGACCGGCTTACGGCGCTCGCCGGCCAGACGGGCGGGCAGATCATCGTTCCGCCCGGCGCGGTCGGCGGGATTGATGCATTGGCGGCCGCGGCAATCCTGCCGCTCGACGATGTCGAGCATATCATCGTCAAACCGCTGGCCGCTTGGCGCGGCACGCCCGCTGAAGCCTCGGTCGATCTCGACGCGCTCGATCAGGCCGCCGTCTTCTTCAGCGGTTCGGCACGCCAGGCTGCCGACCGGTTTCCGCAGAACGCCAACGTCGCAGCCATATCGGCGATGGCGGGGATCGGGCTCGACCGGACGCGAGTAACCATGATCGCCGATCCGCTGGCGACACGCAACGGGCACCGTATCGTCGCCTGGGGCGCGTTCGGCAGACTTGACGTGGCAATCGAGAACGAGCCGTTGGCGACCAATCCGAAATCGTCCGAGCTTGCGGCGCTTAGCCTGGTCCATCTGCTTGAACGCCGCGTCGACCCGCTGGTCTGCTAGACAGGTTCAGTGTTTCATGGAAGCGCTGAACCTTTCCATCTCATTGTTTTTCCGCATTTATCCGGATTTCAGATAAAACCGCCTGGCTGCGAGATGCCCAGGGTCAGCGCTTGTGAGGTCATTCGAACGTTGTGGGAAGGGAATGCTGCTTGCCGTCGTCCTCCAAGCGACGATCGCGACAGCGCGACGTATCCAGCGGCTACCGGGCCACGTGGACAATCACGGCATTGTCGCGCAAGGCGTCCGCAAGGGGAGCGGGCGGCAACTCATCGACGATGATTCCGGTGAGTGCCGACAGGGGCTCGACGGTGGCGACGAGATCGACATCGTACTTAGTGTGATCGACCAGCAGATAGGCCTCGCGCGACTGGCGAAACATCGCTCTCTTGATCGCCACCGAGGGACGGTTCGCCTCTGTGATGCCCTTGGCGGTCAGGCCGCTGGAGCCGATGAAGGCGCGGTTGGCATTGTAGCGGCCAAGGAAATCGATGGTCTCCGGTCCGTAGATGCCGGCCTCCCGCGCCATGAAGTCGCCGGGGCAGACGACCACCTGGATCGTTTCGTTCTGGCCAAGGGCGGCGGCAACGGCGGTGCTGTTCGTCAGCACGGTGAGATCGGAGGCAGCGGCGGCGAGGCAGAGCGCGAACTGATGCGTGGTGGAACCGGCATCGATCATCAACACCTCGCCGGACCGCACCAGTTCGGCCGCGCGCCGACCGATCCGCACGCGCTCCTCGATACGCGCCTGGTCGCGCTCGCCGAAAGGAGGCTGCGCGCCCATCGGCGCAACCGATGCGCCACCATAGGCGCGCCGGATGAGCCCCTCGCGGCTCAGCGCCTCGACGTCGCGGCGCACGGTCTCTGTCGAGACGCCGAAACGCGCGGCAATCTCGGAGGTGCGCACATGGGGGTGGTGCTGCAATTCCATCAGGATGCGGTCACGGCGGTCGTTCTTGCGCAGGCGCGTCATCAGTCTGCCCGGGCCTTCAAGACGGCGGCCGCCACCTCGGCGAAGCCCGCGCCGCCCGCGCGGCGGGTAATCCATTTCGGCGGCGTCGCCACCGTGTCGCGGAAATCGGCGAAGTTGGCCACGCCCACGCTGTTGGCGAAGAAACCGAACATGGGCGCATCGTTCGGTGAATCGCCGACGAAAACCACCCTGCCGTTCTCCTTGTCGATATCGAGATCGTAACGCTCGGCGAACAGGCGTCGCGTCATCGCCAGCTTGTCATAGTGTCCGAACCATCCATTGACATGGATCGACGACACTTTTGCGACGGCGCCCGCAGCCTCGAAGCAGGCGACGATGCGGCTGACTTCCGCCTCGCCGAGCCGTGGCCCGTCTTCGGCGAAGTCGATGGCGAGATCGGCATCGCGAAACGGTTGGTCGGCCGAGATGCGCGCACCCGGCACATTGGCGAGGATCGAGGTGGCAAGATCGTCAAGCCTGCGGCGATTCTCGAGCCGGGTCTCGCCGGCCTGCGCGAAGACCCGTGTCATGCCGCCACCCGCCTCGCAGGCAAAGTAGAAGGCGCCGTTTTCCCCCACCACCGCATCGACGGGCCAGAGCCGGGCGATCAGATCGCACCAGCCGGCCGGCCGGCCCGTCACCGGCACCACCTTGACGCCGGCCCCGCTCAGCCGCTCCAGTGCTTCATAGGCGATGCTCGGCAGGCGACCGTCCGTCGTCAATGTGTCATCGATGTCGGTGAGCACGAAGCCCACATCGCACAGGCGGCATGCATCGAGGGTATGAAACGGGCGCATTGAAAATCCGTGCGTCGCCGCCAAGCTTGCCGCCTCTCCCGCCATCGAAGCCTCCTCCTTGAGCAATATTCCTCGCTTGTAGCCGCTATGCTGCGAAATTTCGAGGGTAGTTCCAAAAAAAACGCATCATCTGTTGCAAAGTGCCACAAAATGCCGGTACGCTTGGCATATACCGGCTCGATGAGGCGAGCCTTGGGAGGAACCGGGCGCATCGCGCCTGGAGCGGAGGAAAGAAATGACATTCATCACGCCCAACAACCGCCTTGCAGGCGGTGCCGCGGCAGCCCTGTTCGGCCTGACCGCGCTGGCCTTCGGCACGGTCGCCCAAGCCCAGGATTGCCCTGACCGCGGCCAACTCGACGCCATGTATTGCGACGCCGATGGCGACCTGGTGGCGGATACTCCAACCGATCCGGCAAAGCTGCAGGATCCGGGCACGCTGGTCTTTGCCTACACGCCGGTGGAAGACCCGGCGATCTATGCGGATATCTGGGCGCCCTTCATCGAGCACCTGAAGACGGTCACCGGCAAGGACGTGCAGTTCTTCGCCGTGCAGTCGAACTCGGCGGAAGTGGAGGCCATGCGCAGCGGCCGCCTGCACATAGCAGGCTTCTCGACCGGCCCGACGCCTTTCGCCGTCAATCTGGCGGGCGCCGTGCCCTTCGCCATCATGGGTTCGGAGGACGGCCGCTTCGGCTACACGCTGCAGGTCTACACACGCAAGGATTCCGGCATCAACGAGATGGCCGACCTGAAGGGCAAGCGCATCGCCCATACCTCGCCGACCTCGAACTCCGGCAACCTGGCGCCACGCGCGCTGTTCCCCGGTCTCGGCATAACGCCGGAACAGGATTACGAAGTGGCCTATTCGGGCTCGCACGACCAGTCGATGCTGGGCGTGGTGGCCGGCGACTATGACGCTGCACCCGTCGCTTCCGAGGTGGTGGATCGCATGGCCGAGCGCGATCTCTACGATCCGGAAGAGGTAAAGATCATCTGGCAATCCGATCCTTTCCCGACAACGTCATACACCTATGCGCACAATCTCGAACCAGCGCTGGTGGAGAAGATCAAGGAAGCCTTCTTCACCTTTGAGTTCGCGGGAACGGAACTTGGCGAGGAGTTCTCCGGCGTCAGCAAATTCGTGCCCGTGACCTACCAGAAGGACTGGGCGGTGATCCGGGAGATCCAGCAGGCGAACGGCGTCAAGTACACGCCGCAGGACCTCGCCAAGGAGTAAGCCTCCTCAAGTCGGGCGCGGGATGGCTTGGCTCGCGCCCGATCCTCTTTCCGGAGTGACCGAATGTTGAAGATTTCGCAGCTCGTGAAGCGCTATGGCAACGGCGCGCCTGTGCTGAAAGGGCTGGACCTGGAAGTGCCCGGCGAAAGCGTCGTCGCCATCATCGGCGCGTCGGGCGCCGGCAAGAGCACCCTGCTTAGATGCATAAACCGGCTGGTGGAGCCGAGTTCCGGAACGATCGAGCTGAACGGGCTGATGCTGACCGACCTCAAGGGCGCGGGTCTGCGCGCCGCGCGGCGGCGCATCGGCATGATTTTCCAGAGCTTCAACCTGGTCGACCGGCTGACCGTGATGGAGAACGTACAGTCCGGCCGGCTTGGCTACCTGCCCACATGGCGCGCCGTGTTTCGCCGCTATCCCAAGGAGGACATCCGCCGCGCCTATGAGCTTATGGAGCGCGTGGGCATCGCCCACTACGCCAACAAGCGCGCCGACGAACTGTCCGGCGGCGAGCGCCAGCGCGTCGGCGTGGTGCGGGCGCTGATGCAGGAGCCGGAGATCCTGCTGGCCGACGAACCCACCGCCTCGCTCGATCCGAAAACCTCCGAACAGATCATGGAATTGCTGCGCGCCCTGTCGCGCGAGTTCGCGCTGCCCGTGCTCATCAACATCCACAACGTCGCCGAGGCCAAGCTCTACACCGACCGCATCGTCGGCATGCGCTATGGCCGCATCATCTTCGATGCGGAACCCGCTGCGCTCGATACGGCGGCAATGGACGACATCTACGCAGGCGTCCCTGCCGAAGAACGCGGCGAGATGGTGAACGTTACCCCGCTGCGGGCAAAGAACGCATGAGCACCGCGCCCGACAGCCTGCCCGACGGTTTGCCCGACACATGGCGCCGGCCGCCGCTGATCGCCAATCCGCTGCTGCGCTACGGCCTCATGGCAGCGGCTGTCGCCTATTTCATCTGGGCCTGCGTGATGCTGCCGATCGACTGGCAGCGTGTCGCGCAGGGTTTCGCCCGCGCCGCGCGCATCTTCAGCGGTGCCTTTCCGCCGAGCTTCGAGCGCAGCGGCCTGCTGATCGACGGTTTCCTTGAAAGCCTGAAGATCGCCATACTGGCGACGGTCGGCGGGGTGCTCCTGTCGATCCCCATCGCCTTCATGGCCGCCAAGAACCTGGCGCCGATGCCGATCTACCTGCTCGGCCGTGCGCTGATCGTCGTCGCGCGCAGCTTCCACCCCGTCATCGTCGCCATCATCTTCGTCAAGGCGGTGGGCTTCGGCCCGCTCGCCGGCGTGCTGACGCTGATCGTCTATTCCATCGGCTTCGTCGCCAAGATGCTGGCGGAGAAGATCGAGGAGATCGACTGGGGCCAGGTGGAGGCGATGCGCTCGGTGGGCGCCGGCTATTTTTCGACACTGATCTATGGCGTCTTTCCGCAGATCATGCCGCGGCAGATCGGCCTCAGCATCTATCAGCTCGACAGCAATCTGCGCGCTTCCGCCGTGGTCGGCATCGTCGGGGCCGGCGGCATCGGCTCGACGCTCGCCAACGCCTTCGGCCGCTACGATTACGATTTCGCGCTGGCCATCACCATCGTCATCGTCGCCGTCATCCTCTTCAGCGAGGCGGTCAGCGGTCAGATCAGGAAACGAATATGGTAAGCATGGACCCGACGCCTCAGGAGTGGGCCCGCTACACGCCGCGCGAGCGTATGCTGCGCTTCGCCGTCTTCCTCTTCACCGCGCTCGCCATTGTCTGGTCGCTCACCAGCATCGATGTCATCTGGGCCTGGGTGTTCGACGCCCCGCAGCAAATGGCGGACCTGTTCGGCCGAATGGTGCCGCCCGATGCGCGCAACCTGCCGAGCATTCTCTCGGTGCTTCTGGAAACCGTCAACATCGCCACCATCGCCACGGCGATCGCCGTCGTGGTGTCGCTGCCGGTCGCCTATATCGCCGCCCAGAACACGACGCCCAATGCCGCCACGCTGTGGCTCGGCCGTTTCATCCTGGTTTCCAGTCGCTCGGTCAACACGATCATCTGGGCGCTGCTGTTCGTGGCGATTTTTGGCCCCGGCATCATTGCCGGCATCGTCGCCATCATGTTCCGCTCCATCGGCTTCATCGGCAAATTGCTCGGCGAGGCGATCGAGGAGATCGACAAGCGTCCGGTCGAGGCGCTGGAGGCGACCGGGGCCTCGCGCTTCAAGGTCATCGTCTATGCCATCGTGCCGCAAGTCATGCCCACCTTCTGGGCCGTCGCCATCCTGCGCTGGGACATCAATTTGCGCGAATCGACCGTGCTTGGCCTGGTCGGCGCGGGCGGCATCGGCATCATCCTGCAAAGCGCCATCGACACCTTCAACTGGCAGGAGGCTGCGACGGTGCTTCTGAGCATCCTCGCTCTGGTCGTGCTCGGCGAGGTGGTCTCGGCCTGGCTGCGCAAGCGCGTCATCTGATATCAGCTCCGTGCCGCTGGCATCGAGGGGATCCGCTCCCTCTCGACATCACAATCCGAAGTGCCGGACGGGAGGTAGATTTCCGACCTCAGCCGGGCCAATCACGCGTCTCCGCGCGCAGCGTGCGATCGATCGCGAGAGGAACCACGCTCGGCGACGGCAGCAAGCACTGGGGTATCTGAGCCACGCGGTGATTGAGGAGCAAGCGACGCTGGAGCATTTCCGTTTTTCTCCGAGTCACAGAAATGCTCCATCTCAGTGTCTTTGCGCAATTCCGGACGGAAAACCGGTTCCCACTTTTCGGGGAATTACTTTAGCTCCTCAATCGCATGTCGGAAAAATCGGCAACAGGCCAGAGTGCCATCCCGCAGGATCCGAACCAGAGACGGAGCCTCGACAGGCTCACGCCAAACGAATTTGCACCTCGGCCCCAAACAGGGGTAGGTTCATGCCGCAGTTGAGGAAGCATGACTTCGACCGCGCAAACTAGGGGCTTGATCTCAATCGGCGACGTATCCCATGCGGACCGGAAAACGGCAGCCGATGGCAATGGCCTGCGGTCGGCGGCGATCGAGGACGCTGCCGTTCAAGCCTCGATGCAACCCTGGATTGGCATGGAGTGCTATCAGCTTAGCCGCGGCAGATGGTTGGCCCATATGGACAGCCTGGATCTGGGAAGCCAGCAGGTCGTTCGGGAACGCCAGGACGCTGCAGTGCAAAAGCTTGGCATCACGCCGACCAATTTGTGCACAATCTCCTATTGCACACCGGACCCGGCATTCCGCTTTTCAGAGCATTCCGCCGAGGACGCTGGCACAATCTTCTTCATGCCGGAAAACACTGCGTTCGACCTATACGTCCCTGCCGGCACGCAAACTGCCTATATCAGTTTTAGCGAGGAGGAGTTCATTCGCGGTGCCCAGGCACTCAGCCCAAAGGCATGGGATCGGCCCCCACGAAAGGTTGTGCAGTTCAGCACCACCCGAAAGAACGACCTAAGCCTGGCCCTCGACCTGTGGCTGAGGTCCGCCAATGCCGCAGTCATGCGGGGGGAAAGTGTGGATCCAGGCGTCTTGCGCAGCATTATTCTGCAGACCTCACTGCGGACCGCAAGCGCCACCACACAGGACGACGCGAAGCCGCTGTCGCGTGCGGCCCGGTCACGCGCTTTGCGTACCTGCAGAATGGCGCGGAGTTATGTCGAAGCGCGTTTCGCTGAGCACAAGGTGCCCACAATCGTCGATATCTGCGTGTCGATAGGCGTCTGCGAACGGACACTGCAATATGCTTTCCACGAATATGTCGGCATGTCCCCGCTTGCCTATCTTCGTCTTTGCCGGTTGAATCGCGCACGCTCCGCGCTGCGCGCCGCAGACGCGAAAAGCACCACGGTTACGCGGATCGCCATGCAATTCGGCTTCCTGCACCTTGGCCGCTTCGCCGGCGAGTACAAGCAGGTTTTTGAAGAGACCCCGACGGCGACACTCGCTCGATGCGCCTGACGCTCGATTTTGCAGACAGCGTCACTTTTGCGGATATCGGATAGCCGCTCACCATTTCCTTCTCTAGCGTCCCCTCAAAGCTTGGCGCGCGGCGCAGGATTCAGCGAATGCGACTTCGCCTCGAATTGCTCCACGACGCAAGCAAACCCGGATTCCTGCCTGGCGGAAGAAACGAAGTGGTGCGCGTGAGAAAATGACGAAGGTGAGAGCCGACACAAATCGCCTCGCATTTTCCATGCAGGTGCTGATTGGCGCACTCGGTTCTGGGTTGTTGCTTGCATCGGCGTCAGCCGAGGAAACGGGTCTGGAAAGCTACCTCGATGCGGTTCGGATCGAATATGGCCTGCCGGCGCTGGCCGCCGCCCTGGTGAAGGACGGCGTCGTGGTTTCAGCGGCAGCCACCGGCACGCGTGTCCATGACAGGGACATGCCTGTCACCATCAGCGACCGCTTCCACATTGGCTCGAACACAAAATCCATGACCGCGACCCTTGCCGGTATGCTGGTCGAGGAGAGAAAGCTGCGCTGGGACTCCCGGGTCGGCGAGGTGCTTGGCGACGACGTCGAGGACATGAGCCAGAGCCTGGCCAATGCCACGCTGGAACAGCTCCTGTCGCACTCCAGCGGCATCCCCGGCGACACCGACGAGCTGATCGAACTCTATTTCAGCAACGCAGCTTTTGACGACAATCCGATCGAGCAGCGGCTTCATGCCCTCGATGCGTGGAAACACCACGAACTTGTCATACCGGACGGCTCGCCGTTCCAGTACTCGAACTTCGGCTACATGATCGCCGGAATGATGCTCGAGAAAGCCAGCGGCACGCCCTGGGAACAGATGATGCATGAGCGCATCTTCGCCCCCCTGGGGATGGAAAGCGCCGGGCTCGGCCCTCAGGCGACCTATGGATTGATCGATGCGGCACTGGGACATCGGGTTGCGCCGGACGGTTCGGTAACAGCCATGCTGTGGGGTCCGGCAGCAGATATCCCGCCCGTCATGGCACCGGCCGGCAATGCCCATATGTCCATTCTGGATTATGCCGAATGGGCCGGTTGGAACGCCGGGAAAGCAACACGAGGGCCGCGACTGGTCGAGCCCGAAACGCTGCAGCGGATTCAGGCTGTCCACGTTCAGACCCCGCTGCGCGAAAATCCACCGCCAGGCACCCCCGGCACCGGTGGCTATGGTCTGGGCTGGAGCAGCGTTGCGTTTGACTGGGCAGGCAAACCATTGCTCACCCACAACGGATCCAATTCGATGAACCTGGCCAGAATCGTGGTCGACACGGAGCGGGATCTCGCCATCGTCGTGACGACGAACTTCCCCGGCGCGGCTGCCAACAGAGCAGCCGGCATGGTCATCGAACATCTCTATGCCAGCCACGCGGACTAGACACGGCCGCCGGCCCGGAACCCATCGATCCAACCACTCACAAGGAGGCAAGAACATGTGCCGGAACTGCACTACGAAGACTGTCAACCGCCGGGCATTGATGGCAGGCGGACTGGCGCTATCCCTGACCGCCCCGTTTGTCTCGCGGGCGCTCGCCGAGGATATCGGCGCAGCCGCGCCTGTTTCCCCACAGGAGGCACTTCAGCGGCTGATGGATGGCAATGCCCGCTATGTGGCCAACGCCGCGATCGATACAGACCACTCCGCGGCGCGGGCCAGTCGGGCGCAGGGGCAGCAGCCCTTCGCTGCGGTCGTAAGTTGTTCGGACTCTCGCGTTGCGCCGGAGTTGATCTTCGATCAGGGCCCCGGTGCGCTGTTTGTCGTCCGGGTGGCCGGCAACTTCATCAACGAGGAAGGACTTGCCAGCCTTGAATACGGCGTGGCGGTGCTGGGCATCAAGACCATCGTGGTCCTCGGACACACCGCGTGCGGCGCCATCGGCGCCACGATTAGCTCGATTGCCGACAACACCCTGCCCCCCGGCCACCTGCCGAGCCTGGTCAATGCCATCCGCCCGGCCGTCTATGACGTGATGGCCAGCAAGCCGACTGACTTGCTGGCCGCCGCTACGGCACAGAACGCCAGGCTCAACGCGGAACGGGCACAGTCTGAAGGGCCAATATTGTCGGAGGCCCATGCCGCCGGCAAGCTCAGCTCGGTGGCCGGCATATACGAGATCGCCACCGGCAAGGTTGTGCTTCTCTAGAGGATTTTGCAGTCAGGCGGAATCACCTGACTGCAAGAATGCTCCAGGGCTATTCAGACGGCGCCAGCGCGTCACGGCTGGCCGTCAGGAATGTCTCCGCGTTCCTGGCCAGCGACGGGCCGAGATAGCCGCCTTCCTGGATGAGCGCGGTGGGCAGGCCGAGCGCGGCGATCTCGCGGGCCATGGTCGCAAAACCGTCACCGGTCAGCTTGACCTCGGAAAGCGGGTCGTCCGCCGCCATGTCGAAGCCCAGCGAGACGACAAGCGCCTCGACGCCGAAGGCCGTGAGCGCGGCAAGCCCCTGGCGAAACCGGGCGAGGATCGTTTCCGTATCGGCTCCGGGCTTCAGGCAGAGATTGAGCGTCGCGCCCTCCCCCGCGCCTTCGCCGCGCTCATCCTCATATCCCAGATAATAGGTCGGATAGAGGTCGGGATCGGTGTGGAGCGAGCAGACGAACACGTCGCCGCGGTCATAGAAGATGTCGAGCGTGCCGTTGCCGGTGTGGGTGTCGATGTCGAGCACGGCCACCTTGCCGAAACGGGACCGCAGGCTCTGGGCGGCGATGGCTGCATTGTTGAACAGGCAGAAGCCGTTGGAAGCGTTGGAGAGCGCATGATGCCCCGGCGGGCGGCACAGGCCGTAGACCATGCGGGCGCCTTCCTTCACCCGCTCGGCGGTTTCGAGCGCGGTCTGCGCCGACCAGTAGACGGCCTTCCAGGTGCCCTCCGTCAGCGGCACCGACGTGTCGGTCGCCCACCAGCCGAGTTGGCCGAAGACGGACGACGGCGGGCGGCCGCGGCGCGGACCGGGATGGCAGTTCGGGATCGGCTCCTGGCCGGGCGCCTCGGCGCGCCAGCGCTGATAGGCGTCCTTCCAGAAATCCACATAGTCGGGATCGTGGACCGCCTTGATCGGCTCCTCGCCGAAATCGCGCGGGGTCTCGATGGGGAAACCGTTGCGCATCAGCATGTCGCGAATGAGGATCGCGCGCTCCGCCTGTTCGGGATGCGGCATGTATGCGCCGCGCCGGAAATAGCGCTCCGGTGTGTGCAGCAATTGGCGTTCGTCGAAAATGGCTTTCATCGTCGTCCTTCAATATCCATCGGCTCTGTCGACCACGGTTTCCGGTATCCGTCCCGCCGCCATGTCCTGGACCGCGCGGGCAAGCTGCCTTGCCATCAGGCGCGGAGAGCAATCGCTTGCCTGGTGGGGCGTGACGAGAACGCGGTCGTCCGCCCAGAAGGGGTGTTCCGGCGGCAGCGGCTCGATGTCGAACACGTCGAGCGAGGCGCTGGCAATGCGCCCGCTGTCGAGCGCTTTCAGAAGCGCATCCTCGATCAGATGTTCGCCGCGCCCGAGCTGGATCAGCGCAGAACCCTTGGGCATGCGGTTGAAGAAGTCGAGATCGAGCAGGCCGCGCGTTGCCGGCGTCAGCGGCAGCACATTGATGAGAATGGAGGCCTGCTCGGCGACCCGCTCCGCCGCCCCCTTCCCGCTTTCGAAAGCAATGCCGGGCATGGCATTGTCGCCAGGATGATGGCGCACGGCGGCGATCACGGGAAAGCCCATCGCCCTCACGGCACGGGCGATGGCGCGCCCCATCAGGCCGAAACCGAGAATGCCGACCGGGGTTTCGCGCGGCGGCCTGAGATCGGCGGAGACGAGCCGCGCCCATTCGTGCTTCGCCTCATGCACGATGTGGTGGCGCATGTTCCGGTGATGCCACACCACATGCCATGCGGCGAAGCCGGCCATGACGTCGCCCTGGTTTTCGTCGCGCACGCGGGTGACCAGCGCGTCGCCGGGCAGGCTCGGGCAGTTGATGATGCTGTCGACGCCGGCGGCGATGGAACTTGCCAGGCGCAGATTGGGATAGGGCTTGAAGGCGTCGTCCGCCGGACGCCAGCAAAGCGCGAAGCGGATGGCTTCGGGATCCTCGATCTGATGCGGATGGCGCAGCCGGATCGTCTCGGCATGGGGAGCCAGCGCATCGGCGAAAAGCTCCTGGAGATCGAGAGCGGTGCTGAGAAAGACGCCTTCGATCACGCCCCGCTCAGCCATCGATGTCGCCCGCGTCGATCGGCTCGACGCCGCACCAGTCGGCGATGAAAAGCGCAATCGCTCCCGTCACGCGCTTGATGGACGACAGGCTGACGCGCTCGTCGAAGCCATGGATGTTTTCCGTGATCGGTCCGTAGACGAGGCACGGCATGCCGGCATAGATGACGAAGACGCGCGCATCCAGATAGCCCGGCGTGACAAAGCTTTGCAATTCGCTGGAAGTCGCCTTGCGGTGCGCTTCGGCGAGCGCCTGTTCGGCAGCACTCCCCTCCTCCAGCACGTAGCCGCGGGCGAAGAAGCCGTTCCAGGTCACGTCCGGCGGGCGATTGCCGAGGAAGGGATCGTCGGCCAGCTCGCGCGCCAGATGCGCCTCGATCTCGGCCGCGCGCACTTTCGGGTCGTCGCCCGGATAGATGGCGATGCGGCAGGAAAGCCTGCACCAAGCGGCGACGGTCGAAGCCCAGTCGCCACCCTCGATCTTGCCGACATTGAAATTGATCGGATGGTCCAGCTCCTCGAAATAGGGATGGTTCGCCTTCTCGGCGTTCCACTCCTCGGCCATCCGCTTGAGGCTCTCGATGACACGGAAGCTCGCCTCGATGGCGTTCGCGCCGGTGCCGGCCTCGCGCACGTGCACGGGATGCCCCGACACGTTCACCTCGAACCACAGCACGCCGCAATTGGCGCGCACCAGCATCTCGTCCTCCGGCTCGGGGATGATCGCCGCATCCGCCGTGTAGCCTTCGATCAGGCAGGCCAGCGCGCCATTGCCGGTGCACTCCTCCTCCACCACGCTCTGCACATGCACTTTGGCGGCCGGCTGCAGCCCGATGCGCCGCAGGGCATCGAGCGCAAAGACGTTCGCGGCGATGCCCGCCTTCATGTCGCCGCCGCCGCGGCCATAGAGCCAGTCGCCCTCGCGCTTGGGCTCGTAGGGCGGCGAGACCTCCCACATGTCGTGCGGCCCCTCGGGCACCACGTCCATGTGGCCGTTGAGGATCAGCGAGCGGCCCGTGGCCTTGCGCGGCTCATGGGTGGCGACGACGTTGACGGCATCGGCGTAGTCGACGGCGACCGGCGAGAAGCCGGGATGATCCTTGATCTTGTCCTCGTCGATGTGAAAGGTCTCGACCGCATAGCCGCGTGCTTCCAGCGCCTTGTGGACGAATTCCTGCGCCGGCTTCTCCTTGCCGCGCAGCGACGGGAAGCGGATCAGGTCTTCCGTGAAGGCGATCTGTTCTTCAAAGCCGGCTTCGACCGCCGCGAGGATCTTTCGTGCGAGTTGTTCGTCCACTTGATGCGTCCTTGCGATCCAATGTGTTGAAGTCCAGGGGCGAGGGAAAAGATGCGCGCCACGTTGCCGGAGCAACGCATCGCGTTCATCTGCTACCCCGCCGCCGCCAGTTCCTTCTCGCGGCCGGGAATGGCCTCGATCAGGGTGCGGGCGTAGCCGCTCTGCGGATTGTTGAAGATCGCGTGCGCCGGCCCCGTCTCGACCACCTTGCCATTCTGCATGACGGCGATGCGGTCGCAGATCTGAGCGGCGACGCGCAGGTCATGGGTGATGAAGATCAGCGCCAGGTTGAGCCGTTCCTTGAGGTCCGCCAGGAGGTCGAGCACCTGCGCCTGGATCGACACGTCGAGCGCCGACACCGCCTCGTCGGCGATGATGACGCGCGGCTCCAGCGCCAGCGCGCGGGCGATGCCGATGCGCTGCCGCTGGCCGCCCGAGAACTCGTGCGGGTAGCGGTCGATGGCGAGCGCATCCAGATCCACCATTTCGAGCAGCTTCACCGCACGGCCATAGGCCTCCGTCTTCGAGACGCCATGCGCCATCGGCCCCTCGGCGATGATGCGGCCCACCTTGGAACGCGGGTTCAGCGATGCGTAAGGGTCCTGGAAGATCATCTGGATCGACTTTCGCGCCTCGCGCAGCGCCGCGCCCGAAAGCTGCGCCATGTCGTGGCCGGCGAGCCTCACCGTGCCGGAATCAGGCTGCATGAGCCGCACCAGGCAGCGTCCGACACTGGATTTGCCGGAGCCGGATTCGCCGACGATGCCCAGCGTTTCGCCCTCGGCGAGCGTCAGGTTCACATTGTTGACCGCGTGCACGATGCGCGGCTTGGAAAAGAGCAGGCTGCCGCCGGTGACATAGGTCTTGTTCAATCCCTCCACTTCGAGGATCGGCGTCTTGCCCGCTGCCGCCGCGCCGGCTTCGGCCGCGAGCTTCGGGATGGCCGCGATGAGTTTGCGCGTGTATTCGTGCTGCGGATTGTCGAGCACGTCGTCGGCCGTGCCCGCCTCGACGATCTTGCCGTATTGCATCACGGCAACGCGGTCGGCGATCTCCGCGACGACGCCGAAATCATGAGTGATGAACATCACCGCCATGCCGCGCTCTTCCTGCAGATTGCGGATCAGCTCGAGGATCTGCGCCTGTGTCGTCACATCGAGCGCGGTGGTCGGTTCATCGGCGATCAGGATGCTGGGTTCGAGCGCCAGAGCCATGGCGATCATCACGCGCTGGCGCTGGCCGCCGGAAAGCTGGAAGGGATAGGCGCGCGCCGCCTTTTCCGGATCGGGAATGCCCACTTCGGTCATAAGTTCGATGGCGCGTTTGGCGCGGTCTCTCGGCGTGAGCAGATTGTGCGCTTCGAAGACTTCGGCAATCTGGTCTTCCACCCGCATCAGCGGGTTGAGCGCCGACATGGGCTCCTGGAAGATCATCGCAACTTTCTTGCCGCGCAGCTTCATCATCTGGGCTTCGGAGAGTTTCAGCACGTCGGTACCCTCGAAGATGATCTCCCCGCCGACCGGACGCACCAGGTCGGGCAGCAGGCCCATCGCGGCGTTGGCCGACATGGACTTGCCGGACCCCGATTCACCGACAATGCAGAGGATTTCGCCTGGATAGAGATCGAAGCTGACATCGTTGACGGCGAAATCGCGGTCGGCGCCTTCCGGAAGCGCAACCTTCAGGTTCCGGATGCTGAGTACGGGATCGGTCATCGCGCCCTCCTATTTGCCGCGCCGCGCCAGGCGCGGGTTGAGCGCGTCGTTGAGACCTTCGCCAATCAGGTTGAGCGCCAGGACCGTGAGCAGGATGGCGACGCCGGGGAAGAAGGACAGCCACCACGCCTGGCGGATGACGGTGCGCGCCGCGCCGATCATATAGCCCCATGACATCATGTTGGGGTCGCCCAGCCCGAGGAAGGACAGGGACGATTCCAGAAGGATCGCCGTCGCGACCATGAGGGAGGCGAGCACGATGATGGGGGAGATCGTGTTGGGCAGGACCTGGCGCAGGATGATCGTCAGGCTGGTCTGCCCCGACAGGATCGCCGCTTCCACATATTCGCGCGAGCGCAGCGACAGCACCTCGCCGCGCACCAGGCGCGCCACCGGCGGCCAGCTTACGATGGCGATGGCGGCGATGATCGACTGGATCGACGGCTCGAAGATGGCCACCAGGACGATGGCGAGCGCGAAGCTCGGTACGGTCTGGAAGAACTCGGTGAAACGCATCAGGGCGTCGTCCATCCAGCCGCCGAAATAGCCGGCGAGCGCGCCGATGGGAATGCCGATCAAAAGGGCTGCCACCGTCGAAACGAGGCCGACCAGAAGCGAGACCTGCGCGCCATAGGCCAGGCCCGAGATCACGTCGCGGCCGAGCGCGTCCGTACCCAGCGGATACTGATCCATGGAGAAGGGCGCCAGGAACGGCCGCTGCACCATTCGCCATGGCGATTGCGGAAACAGGAGCGGCGCCAGGACCGCCACGAGGATGACGATGACCAGAAGCGCAAGGCCGATCACGGCGCCACGGTTGCGGGAGAAACGGTTCCAGAAATCAGCCATCACGCCACCCGGATTCTGGGGTCAACGAACCGATAGAGAATGTCGGTGATGAGGTTGAACAGAAGCACCATGGCGGAGGAGACGAAGAACACGCCGAGCAGCAGATTGTAGTCGCGCTGGGCGAGCGCCTCGAACATCAGCCGGCCGATGCCGGGCCAGGCGAAGACCGTTTCCGTCAACACCGCGCCGCCGACGAGCTGGCCGGCCTGAAGACCGGCGAGCGTGACGACCGGCAACATGGCGTTGCGGAAGATGTGACGGCGCTGGATGATCGAGGGTTTGAGGCCCTTGGCGCGCGCCGTCTTGACGAAATCGAGCTGGCTGACCTCGAGCATGGAAGCGCGCGTCATGCGCATATACACCGCCATGAAGAACAGGCCGAGCGTGGTGGCCGGCAGGATCAGGTGCTGACCGATGTCGAGCACGCGGCGCAAGCCGGTGTAATTCGCACCCACCGTCTCGTAGCCGAAGCCCGGCAGCCAGTTGAAATAGACGGAGAACAGCAGCACCGCCATAAGCGCCGCCCAGTAGAGCGGCGTGGCGTAGAAGAGCAGCGCCAATGTGGAAATCGCCGTATCGGACCACTTGCCGACGCGGGCCGAGGCCAGGACGCCCGCCACGGTGCCGAGCAGCAGCGAGATGACGAAGGCCGTCATCGTCAGAAGCAGCGTCGCCGGCAATCGACTAAAGATGAGGTCCGCGACGGGCATCTGCTGGCGGTAGGAATAGCCGAGGTCGAGCTGCAGCACGCCTTTCAGGTAGATGGCAAGCTGGGTCAGAAGCGGTTTGTCGAGGCCGAACTGTTCGCGCAATTGGGCGATGAACTTGGCGTCGGCGGCGCCCGCCTCGCCCGCCATGACGGCAGCCGGATCGCCGGGAGCGGCATGGATCAGGAAGAAGTTGAGCGTCAGTATGGCGACTAGGATGATCGCCGCCTTGCCCAGGCGCATGAGTATGAAGCGTAACATCGAGCCCCTGCAGGATCAGAACCAAAGCAGGGATGCGCAGGCCATCTGCCCGCGCATCCGGATCAGGCCGGCGGCCTATTTTTCGATATAGGCGTCCTTGAAGCCGTCGTTGACGCCGATGGCCGTGGTGACGAGGTCCTTCACGTTGCAGCGATAGATCGTCGGGAAGCCGAGTTCCAGCAGCCACGCGGCCGGGACGTCCTCCACCAGCGTCTGCTGCACTTGCGTGTAGAGTGCCTGGCGTTCCTCGGCCGTCACGGCCACTGCCGCCTTGGCGAAGAGATCGTCGACCTCCTTGTTGTCGTAACCCTCCACATTGTTCCACTGCGAGCCCTTGGCGATGTTGGTGGAAATGTAGTTGCGGGCGACGCCGAGCGCCGGATCACCGTACTGGTAGAGATAGGTGAAGGCCATGTCGTAGTCCCATTCGGCCAGCTTCTGGTTCCAGCCGGCCACATCGGTGGAGACGATCTCGACATTGATCCCGACCTCGTCGAGATTCTGCTTCACGGCCTCGGCCCAGCGCTGCCAGGTCTCGCCATAGGGCAGCGGCAGCAGGCGTACGGTCTCGCCGTCATAGCCCATCTCCGCGAGCAGCGCCTTCGCCTTCTCCGGATCGTGGTCGTATGCCGTCACGTCATCGGTGAAGAAACGGGTCGAGGAGGAAACGGGGCCGGCCGCGACTTTGCCAAGCCCGTTCCAGAGTGCGTCACGGGCGAAGTTCCGGTCCATGGCGTACATGACCGCCTGGCGGAAGCGCTTGTCGGCGGTCGGTCCTTCGCGGTTGTTGAGCCACATCCAGGAGTGCGGGCCGAAATATTCCCAGCCCTTGTCGGTGACGCAGGTGTTGTCCATGTCGGCGATGCGCTGCACGTCGAAATTCTCGACCGAACCGCCGGGCAGAACGTCCACCACGCCGGTTTCATAGGCGACGGCGCGCGAGGCTGCGTCCGGGATGACGTGCCAATAGATCTCGTCGAGATACGGCTTGCCTTCCTCGTAATAGTCCGCGTTCTTGGTGAGCAGGATGTGCGAGCCCTTCACCCACTCCGTGAACTTGAATGGACCGGTGCCGATCGGCGTGTTGTTGGCCGGGTTGTTCTTGTAGTCCGTGCCTTCGTAGATGTGCTTGGGCACCATGGGCATGGTGCCGGCCTCGAAAATGCCGAGGAAGGGGCCGAAAGGCCCTTTCAGCTTGAAGACCACGGTGGTGTCGTCGGGCGCGGTGATCGATTCCACATGTTCGAGCGAGGTGCGCAGGCGCGGGTGGGTCTCGCGCAGGAAGACATCGGCCGAGAACACGACATCGGCCGCCGTGAACGGTTCGCCATCGTGCCATTTGACGTTGTCGTGCAGCTTGAACGTATAGGTGAGGCCGTCCTCTGACACCTCCCAGGACTTGGCAAGCTGCGGCATGGGTTGCAGTTCTTCGTCGTAGCGCAGCAGGCTTTCATAGATCTGGCCTGCGACCATCTGGGTCGGGCCGTTCTGCACCAGGCCCATCATCAGGCTTGGCGGTTCGGGCTGGATCACCACATTGGCACGGCCGCCCATGACGGGTTCTGCGTGCAGCGCTGTCGAGACCAGGAGGGCCGCGGCGAGTGTTGTCAGTCGTTTCAGCATGGCTTTCGTTCCCCTTTTTTGCTGGCCGGCGAGAGGCCGTTCTCCTTTGACCACGCCGGAAAGTTGGCTTTGCTCTTGCTTGTGCCTCACATGACGAGGTCGGGATAATGCTTGATGGCGAGGCGCTGGAACGCCTCCCATTGCGGGTCCGGCCGATTGCCGGTGTGATGCTTGTCCCAGCCCTCGTACTGGCGTGCCGTTTTTTCGGCGAGGGCTTCATCGATCCGGATCGGCTTGCCTCCGGACGACATGATGGCGAGCTGGGCGCGGCAGGCGCGTTCCATGTTGAACATCAGCGCAAAGGCTTCGCCCACCGTGCGGCCGCACGTCAGCAGTCCATGATTGCGCAGCACCATCACATTGCGGTCGCCCAGATCCGCGACCAGCCGTTCACGCTCGCCCAGATCGAGCGCGATGCCTTCATAGTCGTGGAAGGCGATCCGGTTGTGGAACTGCAGCGACCACTGGTTCAGCGGCAGGATGCCCTCTTGCATGGAGGAGATGGCGACACCCGCCACCGTGTGCGTGTGCAGGACGCAATG
The DNA here is from genome assembly GCF_001050155.1 of Nitratireductor soli. GTDB lineage: Bacteria > Pseudomonadota > Alphaproteobacteria > Rhizobiales > Rhizobiaceae > Nitratireductor > Nitratireductor soli. The sequence goes on along the minus strand of NZ_LFVY01000008.1, from coordinate 78,167 downwards.
AACATCCGGCCGCGCCGCATGCACCGCGCTGTGGATCGTGAAACCGGCCTTGTTGATGCCGGCCCCGTGATCGTCGCGCAGGATATCGCCGTTGATGTCCACGGTGACGAGGCTCGACGCCGTGACTTCGTCGAAGCGCAGGCCGAATGGATTGATGAGAAAGGCGTGCTCACCCTCCGCATGCGGTGCGCGCGCTGAAATATGCGTGAATATGCTGTCGTCGAGATGGTAGTGCGCGACCAGCCGATATGCTGCGGCCAACTCGATGCGTTCCTGCGGCTGTTCGGTATCGGTATCGGCGACAAGCTGCGGCTGAACGCTCATCAAGGTCTCCCTGCCTGCTGCGCGCTCGAAGGGCGTGGACCCTCCGGGATGCGCGTTTGATCGTCTGTCGATTGACTCCCCTCAGAGCCGTGCATGTTTGTCACAGGCAAACACAGCCTCGGCAAACTGTCAATTGTCGACAATCGTCAAGTTGGCTGTCATACTGCCGAAGCAACGGCTCGCCCCTGCCGCGCAAGGTCGGGAGCGCTTGTTTTTGGGAGGCGGTTTCCGTGAGTGTTTTCTCGGAAGTTTCAACGACGGATCTGGTGACGCAGATCGCCCGGCAGATCACCGCGGCGATCGTGACGGGCCAGTTGAAGCCGGGGGCGCGGTTGACCGAGTTGCAATTGTCGCGAGACTTCGGCACCAGCCGGGCGCCGGTGCGCGAGGCCGCGCGCCTGCTCGAAAGCCAGGGGCTTGTCACCTTCAGCCCGCGGCGCGGCTTCTCCGTCCGCACCTTCGGCGCCACCGAGATGCGCGACATCTACGAGTTGCGCATCGGCCTGGAACTCCACGCCGGATATCTGGCTGTCGAACGGGCAACGGAAGCCGATATCGCGGCGCTCGAGAAGCAGCTCGGGCGTCTTTACGAAACGGCCGACCAAACCTCCATCGAAACGCAGATTTTCGAGGACTTCGCTTTCCACCGCATGCTGTGCGTGGCCAGCGGCAATGCCCGCATGATCAAGGCCTATGACGAGCTGGCGATGGAGATGCGCGCCGGCATCACGCTGATCGGCAAGCTCTACGACGACCCGCAGCGCATGGCCGAAACCCACGAACCGATCATGGATGCGCTGAAGAAGCGCGACGCCGAGGAGCTGCGCGAGGCCCTGCGCTATCACATCGCCGTCGCGCGCGACGCCGTGGTCGCCCTGTTCGAGGACAGCGAAAAGGGCGCCTGACAGCGGCGCGTGCCGCGCTCGGAACCGACTTTCCCCTGCTTTCGTCTTCATGGCCTCGACGCCGGCGACCCGGTCGCCGGTGCGGGTGCTGCACCCCTTCGATTTGCATGCAATGATTTATGTCAATTTTGGATGGATTCTCACAAATCATTCGTATAACATATATTGAATGGAGACGCGGGACCTTCAGACCTTTCTGGCCGTGGCCGAAACAGGAAGCATCACCAAGGCGGCGATGCTTCTGCAGCGCTCGCAACCATCGGTGACCCGAACCATCCAGGAACTCGAGGCCAAGCTCGGCTTTTCGCTTCTCCGGCGTGCCGGACGGCGGGTCATGCTCTCGGAAGAAGGCATCGCTTTCGAAGAGGATGCGCGCCGGGTTCTGAACTCCCTGTCCGGCCTGGCGGCACGGGCCCGCAGCATCGCGGCGGGCAAGGGCCGCACGCTGCGGGTGGCTGCGACCTCCGCGATAGCCACCGGGCTGATCCCCGCCGCCCTGGCCGATTTCGCCGTCGACAAACTGCCCTCTGAAATCCAGATCGCGCAGTACCTGCCGAACATGGTCGCGCAGGAAGTGGGTTCCGGCGGAGCGGAGATCGGTTTCTCCAGCATGCCGCTGGACGTGCCGGGGCTTGAGATCGTGCGCCTGTACCGGGCCAACGACGTCGCCGCCCTGCCCGAGGGCGATCCGCTCGCCGAATACGATGTCGTTCCGCTTGCCGCCTTCGCCGGACGACGGTTCGTGACCATGCTCGATCCGGGACGCTTCCAGCGTCAGGTTTCGCGGGTGATGGAAGCAAACGGCGTTCGCCAGGGCCCGTTGATCCGCACCAATGTTTCCTATTCCGCGCTGCGGCTCGTGCAGAAGACCGGCGTCGTATCGATCATCGATCCTGTGAGCGCCTATGGGGTCACCCTGCCGGGCGTGGTGATCCGGCCGATCGATGTCTCCGTACCGTTCTATTGGGGGGCGGTTGCCGCTGCCGCACGCCCCCTGCGCCCGCTGGTTGCGCAACTGATCGACGCTGTCGAGGCCGAGGCGCTTCGTCTCATTCCCGATCTCGAGATACTCGACCCGTCCCGCGGCGCGCCGGCACTGGATCAGCAGGCGCCCGCCGTGGCGCATGTTCCATCAGACGGCCAAGAGCATCACCGAGGATCAGCATGACCTGTCAGTTCCGCCCCACCCCCGGTGCCGCGCAAGGTCTGGATGCCCTGGCCGATCGCATTCGCTTCGATCTCGAATGCCTCAACCTGCCGCCCGCCAACTGGGTGCCGGAACGCCGCAGCGAAAAAGGCGAAAAGGTGCATGATGCCGTCATCATCGGCGGCGGCATGTGTGGTCTCGTCGCGGGTTTTGCGCTCAGAACGGCCGGCATAGGCAACATGCGCATTTTCGACCGCAATCGCGAAGGGCGCGAAGGCCCGTGGGTCACCTATGCCCGGATGGAGACCCTGCGCTCGCCCAAAACCCTGCCTGGGCCGGCCTACGGGATGGGTCCTCTCACCTTCCGCGCCTGGTACGAGGCGCAGCACGGTGCGGATGCCTGGGAAGCGCTCGACAAGATCCCCCGTCCCATGTGGATGGACTACCTCATCTGGTACCGCAAGGTGCTGGGCATTCCCGTGGAGAATGAGGTCGAGGTCACCAGCGTGACCCCGGAGGACGGCTATCTGCGCCTCGAACTCACCGGTTCCGGCGCGAAGGAAAGCGCGATCCTGACGCGCAAGTTCATCATGGCGACGGGGCGCGACGGCACGGGTCACCCCAACATCCCGGATTTTGTCGCCGGCCTGCCGAAACGCCTTTGGGCGCATTCCTCCGAGGACATCGATTTCCCCGCCCTGAAGGGCAAGCGCGTGGTCGTGATCGGCGTCGGCGCCTCGGCGGTCGACAATTCAGCGGAAGCGCTCGAGGCGGGCGCAAAGGAAGTGCGGCACCTGATCCGCCGCAAGGAGATGCCGACCATCAACAAGATGATGGGCATCGGCTCCTTCGGTTTCACCGCCGGCTATGGTGAATTGCCGGACGCCTGGCGGTGGCGCTTCATGCAATATTCGTTTGCCACGCAGACCCCCTCGCCGCGCGGCTCGACCTTGCGTGTCAGCCGGCATGAGAACGCCTTTTTCCACTTCGGCCAAGGAATTGCGCGCGTGTCGCACGACGGCGAAGAGGTGGTGATCGAGACCACGACCGGAAAGACCCTGCGCACCGATTTTCTCATCCTCGGCACGGGCTTCACCGTCGATCCGCTGGCGCGCACCGAACTCGGCAAGGCAGCGGGCGAGATCCTGTTGTGGGGCGATCGCTACACACCGCCCGCCGGAGAGGAAAACCGCGAACTGGCGAATTTCCCCTACCTCAACCCCGACTTCTCGTTTGCCGAGCGCACGCCCGGCAATGCCCCGTGGCTGTCGAGCATCTACTGCTTCAACTACGGCGCATCGGCGAGCCTCGGCAAGGTCTCCGGCGATATCCCCGGCATCAGCGAGGGCGCCAGGTGGCTCGCCTCCGCCATAGCCGCCAAACTCTATGGCGAGGACGTGGAGCGTCACTGGCAGGGGATGCTCGACTACGACAAGCCGGAATTGCTCGGTGACGAGTGGACGCAAACCGAACTCGAAGACACCGCCGGCGCGGCCATTCTCGTGCCGACCTATCAGATTGGGAGCTGAACAACGGCATGAGCGCGCTTTCGCCGAACGACATCGTGATAACGCAGGCCCATGCGGCCGACAGCGGCCCGGTCCGCGACGCGCTGGAAGGCCGCGCCGACATCATGGCCATGACGCAGGCGACCCATGACGCCGCCTTGAGGCCGGCCGATCCCGGCGGGATATCCCACGGCGAGCGGGCCGCGCTGGCCGCCCGCATTGCGCGCCTCAACGCCGACGAAGACCTGGCGGTTCACTATCTGGCGCGGCTTGAAGAGATCGCAGCCGATGAAGATGTGGCGGCGCTGGCCGATCCCGCGCGCAAGGGCGAAGGCGACGCCCGGCGCGCGGCGCTCGTCGCCTACACGGATCTCGTGTCCACGCATCCGCGCGACACGACGGCCGCCGACATCGAGACGCTGAAGACCGCCGGCGTTTCGGATGCGGACATCGTGCGCCTCTCCGAACTCAACGCATTCCTGGCCTACCAGATCCGCGTGATTGCCGGCCTCAAGCTGATGAAGGCGACAGCATGAGCACCATCATCCACGAGTTCACCACGCAAATCCCCAGCTGGCGCCCGCGCGTCCGTCCGATCAAGCTCAATGAAGCGACCCCCGAGCAGCTCGACGCACTCAAGGTGACGCCGTCCAACACCAAGGTTTCCGACTACGTTCTGGTACTCGCCAATGACGTCGAGACGCTGAAGGTGCGCACACCGCTGTTCAACGCGATCATGTACAATCGCGGCGGCATGGGGCGCGCCGAACGCGAACTGAGCGCCGTTGGCGCCTCCGTGGTCAACCGCTGCGTCTATTGCGCGGCGGTCCATGCGAGCCGCTACAACCAGCTCACCAAGGACGAAGAGGTCATGGAACGCGTCTTCGCCGATGGCGAGGGCGCGGAACTCGACGAGCGCCAGAAGGCGATCTTCATCTTCGCGGCGAAGCTCTCCAGGGCTCCGAGCGAAGCAACGCAAGACGACATGCGGGCACTGCGTGCCGCGGGGCTGAAAGATGACGAGATCCTCGATCTCATTCTCTCCGCCTCGTTGTTCGGCTGGGCCAACCGGCTGATGCACACGCTTGGTGATCCGGTGATCGAAGATTGACAGACAGGTTTTGGGGCAGAGCGTCGTGAGTAAGGCAGACAGTAAATTGCGTGTCGGGATTGTCGGGGCCGGGGCCATTGCCTTTGGCGCCGCCGCGTTTCTCGAGCAATCGGGCCACAGCCCGATCCTGTGGTCGCCCTCCGGCGAACGCACGAAACGGCTGGCCGCGGGCGAACCGCTCGTTGCGACCGGCGCCATCGAGGGCTCCTTCCGCCCCGGTGTCGCGCATACGGCCGAGGAGCTCGTTTCCGGCGCCGATGTGGTTCTCATCGCCCTGCCCGGCTACGGCCACAAGCATGCATTCGATGCGATCGCCCCGCATATCCGCGCCGATCAGGCGGTCATCATCTCCTCGCACGCCTCGTTCGGCGCGCTCTATCTTTCGCGCCTGCTGGCCGCGCGCGGCATCATCGTGCCGATCATCGCCTGGGGAACGACCGCCACCACCGGCCGTCAGCCGAGCCTTGTGGAAGCCAGCGTCAACACGGTGCGCAGCAAGATCGATCTGTGCACCGTGCCGGAAAGCCGTTCCAGCGAGGGGCTTGCGCTCTGCCGGCGCCTGTTCGGCGACCGCTTCGTCGAGCGCGACGGACTGCTCGCCATCGCGCTCAGCAACCTCAACCCGCAGAACCATATGGGCATCGCGCTGTGCAACATGACCCGCATGGAGCATGGCGAGACCTGGGGCCAGGGCTTCAACGTCACGCCGAATGTCGGGCGGCTTCTGGAGGCGCTCGACCGCGAGCGGCTGGCCATCGCCGAGGCGCTCGGTCTTTCCGTGCGCACCATTTTCGAACATTTCCACCTGTCCTTCCACGTGCCGCGCGACACCGTGTCGAACATGAACCAGCAGATGCACGCGGAAGGCCGTGGCGGCACCGGTCCGGCGACCGCGGACAGTCGCTACGTCACCGAGGATGTGCCCTACGGCCTGTTGATGACGGTGAAACTGGGCGAACTGACCGGTCGCGACGCGAAGCTGCACCGTTCCGGCGTCGAGATATTCTCGGCAATGTACGGACGCGACTTCTTCGCCGAGAATGAACTGCTGGATGCATTGGCGATGGACCAGATGACGCTTGCGGACCTCAAGTCTCTGTCCCGCGAGGGCTACCGTCCACACGGGCAGCCAGCCTGAATTCCACGCAGCCACAGGAGCCGGAAAGAGCTCTGTCGAACAAACCAAACAACCCGACGAGAGAAGCAGAACCGAAAGAGGGCTAACCCGATGACCAAATTCATCAGCAATCGCAGACAGTTCATCAAGACCAGCGCGGCAGGGGCCGCCTTGCTTGCAGCCCCCGCCTATCTCCGCTCGACCGCCGCGCGCGCCGCCGGCGTCGTCAACGTGTGGACCTACGCCAACTTCATTCCCGAAGATTTCAAGGCGGAGTTCGAAAAGGACACGGGCATCCAGATCCAGATCCGGCTGGTCGATGACCAGGGCAAGCAGTTCAACCTGCTCGCGGCCGAGGCGCCGAACCCGACGGTCGACATCATCACGGTGGCCGGCCACCGCTTCCTGCAGTTCATCTCTTCGGATCTGATGGCGCCGCTCGACACCGACCGCCTGAAGAACTGGGGCAACATCAACCCGATCTATTCCGAAAGCGACTGGGCGACGATCAACGGCAGCAAATGGGGCGCGCCGATCCTGTCCGGCGCGGAAGTCCTCGCCTACAATACGGAGGTCGTCGGCGCGGACGAGGTGAAGAGCTGGGACGTGCTCTTCTCGGAAAAATACTCCGGCCAGACCGCCTACACGATCCAGGACATGATGTCCGTCGTCATGCTCTACAAGGGCTATGACGGCAACATGGTGGCCTATATGGACGATCCGGAGAGGGCCGCGGAGATCGTCAAGGAAGCACGCGATTTCCTGATCGAGAAGAAGCCGCTTGTGCGCAAATATTACGACGCCGGGGCAGAGGTGCAGCAGATGTTCATCAACCAGGACATCATGCTCGCGCATGCCTGGAACGGGCCGATCGCCAAGCTCATCACGGACGGCTTCCCGGTGGCGATGACGATTCCGAAGGAAGGCACCTACGGCTTCGTCTACACGCTGAACGTCACCAACAATGCCCCCAATGCCGACAACGCCTACACGCTTCTCGATGCTTTGCTGGCCAACCCCGAGGTTGGCGCGAAGATGACCCAGTCGTCCGGCTTCATCTCCACCTACAAGGGCGCCGAGCAGCATCTCTCCGATCTCGAGAAGAAGGCGTCCTCCTTTACCGAGGAGGAACTGGCCGGGCTGCAGTTCTTCCGCGCTGAAGCCAACGAGATGAAATACAAGCTCGTCGATCCCGCGGTCGAGGAAATCAAGGCCGCATGACGACAAGCCGGCTGAGCGGGCCTGTCCCGCTCAGCCGAGCCGAAACACCCCCAAGCGCGGCGCAGACAAGCCGGCCGCCAGGACGGCGCATTGATTAGCAGGCGATTGACCTTATGGCCCATGCAGAAACCGACACGGCGGATATTCGAAAGACGCCCGCGCCAGGCGGCAAGATGACCTTCTGGGGCGCCTTGCTCCAGAACGGCACGTATCAGGCGGTATCGGGCGCGCTGTTCAAGACGCAGCGCCGCCAGTTCGTCATCCTTGCGAGCCTGCCGCTGTTCTGGATCGTCTTCGCCAATCTCGGTCCGATCGTCGAGATGTTCTGGATCGGCTTCCTCGATTCCTATCCGCCGAAAGTGGGCTATGAGCCGCAGTTCACATTGGCCAACTGGGCGGCCTTCTTTCAGGACCGGGTGTTTATCGTTCCGTTCTTTCGCACCCTGGCCTTTTCCGTCATCTTCACCGCAATCACCCTGCTGATCACCTATCCGGTGGCTTATTTCCTGGCCAAGCATGTGAAGCGCAAGAACCAGCTCCTGTTCCTGCTTTTGCTGCTCATTCCGTTCTGGGTGGGCGAGATCGTGCGCACCTACGCGATCATGATCCTGCTCGGCAACAACGGAGCGGTCAATCTGGTGCTCAAGTCGCTCGGCCTGATCGACCGGCCCATTCCGTTCATGTACACCGGGTTCTCGCTGGGCGTCGGCATCATCTACCTGACCGCGCTCTACATGCTCCTGCCGCTCTATTCGGCGCTGGAGAAGATACCCAACAACTACCTGGAGGCCGCCGCCGACCTGGGCGCCGGCGCGTGGACGCGCTTCCGCCGTGTCACGCTGCCCCTGTCGCGGGAAGGCATTGCGTCGGGCTGCACGCTCGTCTTCCTGATCTCCACCGGCTACTACGCCACGCCGGTGCTGCTTGGCGGGCCGCGCTCGACGGTCTTCGCCGAAACCATCGCCGGCTTCTTCCACGTCGCCGGCGATCAATGGCCCATGGGCGCCGCCTTCTCCTCGATCATGCTGATCACAACGCTGGCCGTGACAGGACTCTTCCTGAAACTGATGGGCCGTGGCGGGAAAGGAATGATGCGATGACCCGTCACACCCGCATCCTGATGTCGGTCATCTACTGGGCCTTCGTCATCTATCTCTTCGTACCCCTGGCGCTGATGGTGACGATGGGCTTCAAGGATTCGAAGTTCATCGGCTTCCCCATCCGCGCCTGGACCGTCGACTGGTATGCCGCCGTCCTGCAGGACACCCAGGTCATGTCGGTCTTCGGCTATTCGATGGCGATCGCCATCGCGACCACCCTCCTGTCGCTGATCATCGGCACGTGGATGGCGGCCTTCCTCGGGCCGAACAAGTTCCGCGGCAAGGCGATCCTCTTCGCGCTGGCCTGCCTGCCCGCGGTCATTCCCGGCATCATCTCGGCGATCGCCCTGCGCATCTTTGCGCGGCTGATCGAGCTGGAGCCCGGCATGCTGGCCGTCATCCTCGGACATACGGTGCATAACGTGCCGTTCGTGGCGCTGGTGGTGATGGCGCGGCTGTCGACCCAGCCGAAGAGCCACATCGAGGCGGCGCGCGATCTCGGCGCCGACAGCATCGTCGCCTTCTTCCGCGTGACACTGCCCTATCTGAAACCGGCGCTGGTCGGAGCCGGCATCTTCTGCATGCTGCTTTCCTTCGACGACTTCGTGCGCGCCTTCTTCCTCGGCGGTTATCAGCCGACCCTTCCGGTGCTCATCTTCGCCAAGCTGCGCTCGGGCATGTCGCCGGAGATCAACGCCATCTCGACCATCGTCCTCATCATGACCGCGATCCTCGGCCTGTGGGCCGAGCGTTCCATGCGGCGCCTGAACAAAGGGTCCCCACAATGAACGGCGACAAGGACACCATCGTCCACATCGACAACGTCACCAAGCGCTTCGGCGACATCGTCGCAGTCGACCGCCTGGACATGAAGATCATGGCCGGCGAGTTCGTCACCTTCCTCGGCCCGTCCGGCTGCGGCAAGTCGACGACGCTGCGCATGCTCGGCGGTTTCGAAACACCCGATGAAGGCCGCATCGTCCTCGACGGCGTTGACGTGACCCGCCAGCCGCCCAACCGGCGCAACGTCAACATGGTGTTCCAGGATTACGCGCTGTTTCCGCACATGACCGTCGGACAGAACGTTGCCTTCGGTCTGGAGCTGAAAGGCAAGTCCCGCCCCGAGATCGAACGCCGAACGGACGAGCTGCTCGATTTCCTGCAGCTTTCCGGGTTCCGCGACCGCACGCCCGACCAGCTTTCCGGCGGCCAGCGCCAGCGCGTGGCATTGGCCCGGGCGCTCGCCCCCGACCCCAAGCTGCTTCTGCTCGACGAGCCGCTCGGCGCGCTCGACGCCAAGCTGCGCGGCCAGGTGCAGATCGAGCTCAAGGACATTCAGAAGCGCACCGGCAAGACCTTCTTCTTCGTCACGCACGACCAGGAAGAGGCGCTGACCATGTCGGACCGCATCGTGGTGATGAACAGCGGGAAGGTGGAGCAGTCCGGCACGCCGGAGGATCTCTATTTCCGCCCGGCGAGCCGCTTCGTGGCCGAGTTCATCGGCGAGACCAATCTGATCGAGGGCAAGGTGCGCGGGCGCGACAAGGGCGCGATCGTCATCGACTGGAACGGCGTGGACGTGCGCGGCGCGGCGCATGATCACCAGCCATCGGAAGGCGACCATGTCACGGCTTCGCTGAGGCTGGAAAACGTGATCTGCCATCCGAAGAAGCCGGCCAGCCGGACCGCCATCGAGGGACGCGTCGTCAGCCGGCTGTTCAAGGGAAGCCGCACCTCCCTCGATATCCGCATCGGCGAGCAAGAAGATGCCGTCATCCGCGCCTATATGGACGCCGGCAACGCAACGCAGATCGCCGACGACCTGCTCTGGATCAGCTGGGAGGCCGAGCGGCTGGCCGTGTTGCGGGATTAGAGTTGCAGTCAGGTGGAAACACCTGACATCCGCATGAATGCGGAAGAACCGGTCTGATTCAGTTGCGATTTGGAGTCGCGCTCCTTCGCGCCCCCCTCTGCCCTGCCGGGCATCTCCCCCTCAAGGGGGGAGATTATCTCTTCATTGACGTTTCGCCTGATTTTTCGCGGTCGAAGACTGGCGAAGTCGGCCATGACAGCCAATCTCCCCACCTGCGGGGGAGATGCCCGGCAGGGCAGAGGGGAGCGCGAAGGAACGCCGCGGTACATCGCAACTGTAGTGCTACTTCATCAGGCTCGGCAGGCCCGTGGCGAGGATCGGGAACGCGCAGACGAGGATCAGCACGACGATTGGCGGGATCAGCCACGGCAGGATCGCCACCGCCAGCCGCTGGAACGGAATATCGCCGACCTGCGCGACGATGAACAACGCCATGCCCATGGGCGGGGTGAGGATGGAGATCATCAGGTTGAGAACGACGATGATCCCGAAATGCACCGGGTCGATGCCGAAGCCGAGTGCGATCGGAACCAGGATCGGAACGACGATCAAAAGGATCACCAGGCTTTCGATGAACGCGCCGAGAACGAAGATCATCAGGTTCACGGCGATCAGGAACATGATCGGCCCATCGGCGATGGAGAGAAAGAGCTGGGCGATCTGTTGCGGCGCCTGTTCGCGCGCCAGCACGTAACCCATCAGGCTGACGCCGGCGATGATCGTGGCGATGGCCGCGGACGTGGCCGTGGTTTCGTAGAGGGCATCCCAAAGCCTTCGGAAGGTCAGTTCGCGGTAGAACACCAGGTCGATCAGCAGGGCATAGATCACCGTCACGGCGGCCGCTTCCGTCGGCGAGAAGTAGCCGGTGAAGATGCCGCCGACGATCACCGCGGGGGTCAGGAGGGCCGGCAGCGAGCGGATGAAGAGACGGCCGATTTGGCCGAGCGTGGCGCGTGGATCCGTCGGATATGCCCTCTTGCGGGCGATGAGCCAGACCATGATCATCAGCGCAACGGCGCACAGAACGCCCGGCACCACGCCGCCAAGGAACAGCGCACCGATCGACGTGTTCGAGATGACCCCGTACAGAACCATGGTGATCGATGGCGGGACGAGCGGGCCGATCATCGAGGAGGCGGCCGTTACAGAACCAGCGAACGCGTCGTCGTACCCGGCACGGCGCATGGCGTTGATTTCCATCTTTCCAAGCCCGCCGGCGTCGGCCATGGCCGAACCGGACATGCCCGAAAAGAAGAGCGACGCCAGCACGTTGACGTGGCCGAGCCCGCCGGTGAGATGGCCGACCAGCGCACGGGCAAAGCCGAAAAGCTGGTTGGCGATGCCGGCGGAGTTCAGGATGGCGGCCGCGAGAATGAACAGCGGGACGGCGAGAAGCGGAAAGGAATTCAGCCCGTCGACCATGCGCTGGACGGCGAACATGACGCCCATGCCCGACCAGTAGAAATAGCCCATCGAGACGAAGATCATCGCCACGCCGATGGGGACGCCCACCAGAACCAGCAGCAGCCAGCCGAGCCCCACGGTCGCGAGGATCATAGGACGATCCCCTCGCCGCCGCGCCGGCCAATGCCGATCAGCCGCAAGACGATGCGGATCAGCACGCAAACCAGCCCGATGAAAGCGGCGAGATAGAGCATCCCGTCAGGCACCGGCAGTGTCACGGAAGCATTGTTCCATGTCCGCAGGACGGTCTTGAAGCCGATCCAGACCAGATGCGCCATGATCCCGAGATAAACGAGGTCGATGATGGTGAAGAGCCAGCGTCTGGCCCGCGGCCCGACGAAGCCGACCAGAATGTCCATCCTGAGCTGGCTGTTCGTGCGCTCGGCTTCGCCGATGGCGACGAACGCCATCCAGACCCACAGCCAGCGGGCCAGTTCCTCGGTCCAGACCGGCCCGGCGAACAGCGGCGTCCGGCCAAGGATCTGGATGACGAGAACCGCGATCAGCACGACGAAGATGATCGTCGCGGCGATGCCCTCGGGGCTGTGGATGGACCGTGGTCGCATGAACATTACCGGAAAAGCGGCGCTCGTGCGGTGACGAGCGCCTCACGTCTCAGTTGGCGGTGACCGCGGCGATGGAACCCTCGCCGAACTTTTCCTCGAGCGTGTCGTAATATCCCTGCATGGCCTTGCGGAACGGCTCGAGGTCGGGATGGGTGATGGTCAGCCCGCGCTCCTCGAAACTGGCAAGCAGGTCGGTTTCCGCCTTGGTCGTCAATGCGTCATTGACGTCGCCGCCGGCTTTCGCCGCTTCCATGACCCAGCCGCGTTCTTCCTCCGAAAGGCCCTCCCAGGTCTTGAGCGAGATCTGGATTGCCTGCGACGCGATGAAATGGTTGGTGATGGCGATCGCCTTCTGCACCTCGTAGAACTTCATTGCCTCGATCGTCGGCAGCGGGTTCTCCTCGGCGTCCACCTGATTGGTCTGCAGCGCCAGATAGACTTCAGCGAAGGCGACCGGCGCCGGGGTGGCGCCAACGGCCTCCGCATAGGCGATCAGAAACGGAACGTTGGGCGTGCGCATGCGCAGACCCTTCATGTCTTCCATTTTTTCGATGGGGCGGTTCGCCGTGGTCTGGCGCGTGCCGTAGTACCAGAGATCGAGCACCTTCACGCCCTGCTTCTCGAATTCCTTGTCCATCTTCTGTCCCCAGGGTCCGGCGACGATCTTCTGAAGATGGGAAAAATCCTCGACGACATAGGGTGCGCCGACAAGGGTGAGTTCCGGGATCACATAAGACATGTCGGGATAGCCCGTCGTCGTCATGTCCAGTTCACCGGCCTGCATCATGGCGACCATGGCCTTGAAGTCGCCGAGCTGCGAGGCCGGAAACAGCTTGGCGGTCAGTTCGCCGCCCGAGACCTCGGCCAATTTCTCCTGAAACGCGACCATGCCTTTGTAAAGGTTGGAATTCTCGTTGTCCTGCGAACCCATGGTAAGTTCGCGGGCGGATGCCGCACCCATAAGCAGCGCGAGCATGGCCGTTCCGGCCAGGATATTCTTCAACATCTGTAAATCTCCTCCATTGACGATGTCGTTTCTGTCGTAGCAACCTCAGGCCGGTCCGGGGCGCGACAGGCGATCCCTGAAGGACCGCGCCAGGTGGCGATCCATTTCATCGATCGCCGCGTGCACCTCGCCCTTGATCAGCGCGTCGAAGATGGCGCGATGCTCGTCGTAGACGATCCGGTCATGCGCGGCCGGGTCGCGCTCGCTGGGCCGGACCGCCAGCATTTCCGAGACGAACATGTCGTGCAGCGTGAGAATGACCGGATTGCCGGCCACGGCGACGATGGCCCGGTGAAACATGATGTCGGTCTCGGCGAAGGCCGGCGTGCCGACAGCGGTTCTGTTGCGCTCGAGCGCGGCGCGTATGCGGGCGATTTCGACCGTTCCGGCGCGGATCGCCGCCTCGCGCACAGCGCCCACCTCGATGAAGCTGCGCATCTGCTCCAGATGGGCGTTGGACTCCTCGTCGCCCAGTATGTCGCGGATCGTCCCGCCCGCGTCGCGCAGGACGGCGGCCAGGACGGGCCGCCGTGCGCGCGGCCGGCGACCGCCGCCCGCATCGAGATATCCGCGATGCTGAACGAGCGCCAACGCCTCGCGCACGGTGGGACGCGAGGCATCGAACTGCGAACACAGATCGCGCTCCGTGGGCAGCGCGTCGTCCTCGACGATGTCGCCCTGGCGGATTTTCAGGATCAGGGCCTCGGCAATGTCGGCAGCCGACAGGCGAAGCTCGGGATCCCTGGTTGCGGCGTTCGCCATTGTCTCTTCTCGCGGATTTTGGGCGCTGATATCTCAAGTTTGGTAAATCCAAAAAAAACTATTGTCAAACCAAATGAGGTCGAGCATTACATGAGCAACACCAAAATCCACGGACCAACGATGACCAAGCCGCTTTCGGGAATGTATGCCGCCCTCTTGACCGCCATGGACGAGCGGGGCGAATTCGCGCCGGATCGGCAGCGCGACCTTGACGCCTTCGTCCTCCGGCAGGGGTTGAAGGGCCTTTATGTGGCCGGCAGCAGCGGCGAATCGGGGCTTCTCGAAAGCGCCGAATTGTCCGCCGTGCTGGCGGTGGCAGCCGAGGACGCGCGCGGCAGCGGGGCGACCATGATCGCCCATGTCGGCATGCCGTCCACCAAGGCGTCGATTGCGCTCGCAAGGGAAGCGGAGCGGCTGGGCTACGATGCGCTTTCGGCCTTGCCGCCGCACAGCTATCCGTTCTGCGATGCGGAGATTCTCGACTACTACCGCAGCCTGTCGTCGGCAACGGCCCTCCCGCTCATCGTCTACGAGATTCCGGCGCGGACCGGCAGGCCGCTGCCGATGTCGCTGCTCAATGAAATTCTCGACCTGCCGCAGGTGGCGGGCCTCAAATTCTCGTCGATGGATCTGTTCAAATTCGCGACCCTGCGCCGGGCGCGCCCGGACAAGACATTCTACTTCGGTTACGACGAGGCCTATGGCGGGGCCGCGGCGCTCGGCACGGACGGCGGCATCGGCACGACCTACAATCTGTTCGGCCGCCTCTATGCGGCGATCGACGATGCGGCACGTGCCTCCGATCTGGCCACGGCGCAGGACCTTCAGGTCATTTCGCAACGGTTCGTCGAAATCCTGGTCGATACGGGCGTGATGCCCGGCATGAAGGCGGCGTTGCGTCTGTGCGGCATCGAAGCCGGCCCGTCGCGCGCGCCCATGGCGCTGAGGTCGGCCGACGCGGATGAACGGTTGAAATCGTTCCTGGGCGAACCGGACGTGGCGCGATGGCTGCCCTGACCTTCGGCCCGCGGGATATCAGAGGCGTCTGGGCGACCGTTCTCCTGGACGTCGACGCCGCCGGCCGGCTGCGGCTCGACGCGATCGACGAACAGATCGAACGCCTGTCGGAAACCGGCGTCGACGGCGTCTACTGCAACGGTACCGCCAGCGAGTTCCATCTCCAGTCGGAGGCCGAATTCGCCGAGGTCGCCAGCCGCACCGTCAACGCTGCCCGCGGGCGCGGCCTGCCCGTCCAGGTCGGGGCGGCGCATCCCTTGCCCCGGCCGGCACTCGACCGCGTGGCGACGGCCCGCCGGTTCATGCCCGACGCCATTCAGGTGATCCTGCCCGACTGGACGCCGATGCGCGCCATCGAGACGTTGCGGTTCCTGGAAGCCTGTGCGGAAGCGGCAGACGGCATCCCGCTCGTTCTCTACAACCCGCCGCATGCCAAGACGGTTCTTCCTCCCGACACCCTGTGCGAACTGGCCGGGAACCTACCGACGCTGGTCGGACTGAAATGCGGTGGCGGCGACGCGGACTGGTATGCTTCCATGCGGCCGGTAATGGAGCGTCTTTCCGTTTTCATTCCCGGCCATCACTATGCTTCCGGCACACGGCAGGGCGCGCACGGCTCCTACTCCAACATGAGTTGCCTCAATCCCGGGGCGGCCGTTGCGTGGGCGCGGCAGGCGCGCGACAACCCGGATGCGGCCCTGGTGCTGGAAGAACGCATCGCCAGCTTCATGTCCCGCGCCATCGCCCCGCTGCTGCAGGCGGGCATTCCCGGATTCGTCATCGACAAGGCAATGGCGGTCGCCGGCGGCTGGGCGCCGCTTGGCGCGCGGATGATGTGGCCTGTCGAACAGGTCCCCGCACCCCAGATCGCCTCGATCCGCGCCGCAATGGCCGAGACATTGCCGGAATTCCTGCATCTTTAGAGCGCCGTTCAATCGCAGTCCCGGGGTCGGGAACAGCGTCGTGATGACCCGCGCGTATTGACAGCGTCTCATCGGTGGCTACACTTGCTGGCAACGCTTGTGGCATTTGGGCCCTGTCGGGAATGATCTTGTTCCCGTCGGGGCTTTTTGCGTTTTGGGGGACGCGCCTGTGTCGGCATATCCGGTCGGAATCCTGTTTTCACGCAGCGGCGGCTATAGCCGGCCGGCGGAACAAGGCTGTTTCGGCGCGCTGACGGCGATCGACGACATCAACGCCGATCCCGCCTACCCGTTCGAACTCGTTGCGCATCACGCGGACCCGAAGGGCAATGCCGATCGCTATGCCGAATTGTGCCGCGACCTCATCCGCAACGCCGGTGCGCAGCACATCGTCGGCTGCACCACCTCCTGGAGCCGCAAGGAGGTGATCCCCGTCGTCGAGAAGCTCGACGCGCTGCTGTGGTATCCGTGCGTCTACGAGGGGTTCGAGGTCTCCGAAAATCTCGTCTATGTGGCGGCCTGCGCCAACCAGCATCTTGTGCCGCTGCTCGACTATATCGTGCCGCGCTTCGGCGCGAGCGCCTTCCTGACCGGTTCCAACTACATCTGGGGCTGGGAGACGAACCGGATTGCCCGCGACGTGCTGCATCGGTCCGGCGGCTGCGTTCTGGGCGAGCGCTATGTGCCCCTCGGCGACGAGGATATCGGCCATCTGATCGATGAGGTCCGCGAGAAGCGGCCGAACTTCATCCTCAACAACCTGATCGGCCCTTCCTCCTACGCCTTCCTCGAGGCCTATCGGGCGCTCGGCGAGGAGGACACGGCGTTCACACCTGAAAACTGCCCTGTGGTGAGCTGCAATCTGTGCGAAACTGAAGCTGCCCTTCTGGGCGAGGCGGCGGCCGGTCACTACACCGTCTCCAGCTGTTTCCGCTCGCTCTTAGGCAAGGAAAACAGCCGGTTCACCGAGCGAGTTCGGGCCAGGAGACCGGAGGCTGTTGCCGACGCCTTCTTCGTACAGGCCTATGTGGCGGTGATCCTGATCGCCGAGGCGATCCGGCGCACCGGGACGGACGGAGCGCAGGCAGTGCTGGAAGACGCGCGCAGCCATGAAACCCACACCCTGCTTGGCCCCTTGCGGGTCGACAGGGCGACCAACCACGTCCGGCTCGCAGCCCATATCGGCCGGGCCCGGCCGGACGGCGATTTCGACGTCGTCCATCTGTGCGAGCGCGCCATCGCGCCGGACCCGTTCCTGACGGCGACGCCGCTTGAACGCCCTTATGACCAGACGGCGGCGAAGCCGGGATTACGGGTGGTGCGATGAGCCCGACAACGCACCACACGCCCAATTTCGTCGGCTGGAAGGCGCTGATCCTGCACCGGCCGCACCAGAATGTGGATGCGCTCCTGGCGCAATGCGCGCGCATCGGCATTGCCGGAGAGCAGGCCTGGCCGACGCTCGAGGATCCCCAAGCGCTGCGGTCTTTCGACGTGCTGCTGATCGACGCAGACATGGGACATGACGAGCAGTTTCCCTGGGCGCCGGGCCTTGCCCCCATGCCGATCGTCGCGCTGATCGGTTCGGAAGCGCCGGGACGCATCGCCTGGACCATCGGCCAGGGAGCCGACGCACAGCTTTTGAAACCGATCGGCAGCGCCGGGCTCTACAGCGCGCTGGTGGTGGCGGGCCAGGGCTTCCTCCGGCGGCGCGCCCAGGCTGAAGAAATCGCGCTTTTGAAAGAGCAGCTTTCCGGGCGGCAGGTGCTGGCGGAGGCGACGGCCCTGTTGATGCTGAAGCACAATTGCGACGCCGACACCGCCTTCAACCATCTTCGCCAGACGGCCATGGCCGAGCGGCGGTCCATCGAGAAGGCGGCAGCCGGTGTCGTCGCCGGCCTCAGCCCACATGGACGGAAGAATGTCACACATGGCCGTTGAAACGGAGAGGTCTGTTCCGGCGCCGTCGATCCCCGCACGCCTGTTGCGCCGTCCGCTGGCGCTGACGGGCCTGGTCATCATCGCCGTGGTGGTTCTGGCGGCGATCCTCGCGCCATGGCTGGCGCCCTACGACCCCTATGAACAGTTCTTCGAAGGGCTGACGATCGAGGGCGCGCCGCTGCCGCCCGACGCGCAATTCTGGTTCGGCACCGATCTCGTCGGGCGCGACCTGTTGAGCCGGCTGATCTATGGCGCGCAGACCTCGCTGGTGATCGGCGTCGTCGCCAACGGCATCGCCGTCACCATCGGCTCGGCGGTCGGCATCTCCGCCGGCTATTTCCGTGGTTGGGTCGACACGGTGCTGATGCGCTTCACCGATTTGATGATGGCCTTTCCGGCCCTGCTGCTCGCCATCGTGCTCGCCGCCATCTTCCGTCCCAGCCTGTGGATCGTGGCGATGGTCATCGCCATGGTCAACTGGGTGCAGATCGCCCGCGTCACCTATACGGAGACGCGCTCCATCGCCGAGCGCGATTTCGTCGTCGCCGAACGCGCCATGGGCGCCGGCGCCGGGCGCATCCTGTTCCGCCACATCCTGCCGCACCTGCTTTCCACGATCATCGTCTGGGCAACCCTCGGCATCGCCACGACGGTGCTCCTGGAGGCGACGCTCTCCTTCCTCGGCATCGGCGTGCAGCCGCCCATTCCCTCCTGGGGCAACATCATCTTCGAGAACCAGACCTATTTCACCTCCGCGCCCTGGCTCGTCTTCATTCCCGGCGCTGCCATCCTGGCGCTGGCGCTGGCCTTCAACCTGGTCGGCGACGCGCTGCGCGACATTCTCGACCCGACACAGCAGGGGCGTCACTGATGCTCGCCTATGTCGCCCGCCGGTTGATCCAGACCGCGCTGATCCTGCTCGGCATCAGCTTCGTCACCTTCATCCTGCTTTACCTGGTGCCGGCAGATCCGGCGCGGCAGATCGCCGGCCGCAGCGCGACGGCCGCGACGGTCGCGAACATCCGCGAGCAGCTCGGCCTCAACCTGCCCTTCTACGAACAGTATCTGCGCTATCTGGGTGGGCTTTTGAACGGCGATCTCGGCCGCTCCTACCTGCAGAAGACGGAGGTCTCGACGCTGATCGCCTCGCGCCTTCCCGCAAGCCTGCTGCTGATGGCGGGCGCCATCTTCTGCGAACTGGTTCTCGGCCTGACGATGGGCGTCGTTGCCGCCCTGAAGCGTGGCTCGCGCACCGACGACACGCTGATGATCGCCTCATTCGTCGGCGTCTCGGCGCCGCAATTCGTCATCGGCATCCTGCTGCTTTACGTGTTCGCCGTGAAGCTCGGCTGGTTCCCCATCGGCGGCTACGGCACCTTCGCCCATCTCATCCTGCCGTCGATCACGCTCGGCTTCCTCGGCGCCGGCTGGTATTCGCGCATGATGCGCTCGTCGCTGGTCGAGGTCCTCAGACAGGACTATATCCGCACCGCGCGCGCCACCGGCACAAGCCGGGCGCGGGTGCTTTTCGGCCACGCGCTGCCCAACGCCATCCTGCCGATCATCGCCATGATCGGCATCGACATCGGGCTGTTCATGTCCGGCATCGTGGTGGTGGAAAGCGTCTTCGGCTGGCCGGGCATCGGCCAGCTCGCCTGGCAGGCGATCCAGCGCGTCGACATCCCCATCATCATGGGCGTCACGCTGGTTTCGGCCTGTGCCATCGTGCTCGGCAACCTCGTTGCCGACCTCATCACGCCTTTGATCGACCCGCGCATCAAGCTGCGCTGATGCGTTCCAACAACAAGGCGCAGCACCAGAGAAAGGAACGTTTGAGATGAGAAAACTGCTTCTGGCCGGCGTCGCCGCCGCTGCCCTTTCCGCCTCCCCCGCTTTTGCGCAAGACATCAAGCAGGGCGGGTCCATGACGGTCACCTACAAGGACGACGTGTCGACGCTCGATCCGGCCATCGGCTACGACTGGCAGAATTGGTCGATGATCAAGTCGCTTTTCGACGGGCTGATGGACTATGTGCCCGGCACCACCGAGCTGCGTCCGGAAATCGCCGAATCCTACGAAATCTCCGATGACGGCACCCTCTTCACCTTCAAGCTGCGCGACGGCGTGAAGTTCCACAATGGCCGCGACCTCACCGCCGACGATGTGAAATATTCCATCGAGCGCACGGTGAACCCGAAGACGCAGAGCCCCGGCGCCGGTTTCTTCGGCTCCATCAAGGGGTTTGAGGAAGCCTCCGCCGGCAATGCGGACGGGCTTTCGGGCATCTCCGTCGTCGACGACCACACCATCAAGTTCGAGCTCTCGCGGCCCGACGCCACCTTCCTGCACGTGCTGGCGCTGAACTTCGCCCATGTGGTGCCGAAGGAAGAGGTGGAGAAGCATGGTGCCGATTTCGGCAAGCATCCGGTCGGCTCCGGCGCGTTCAAGCTGGCGGAATGGACGCTCGGCCAGCGCCTCGTCTTCGAGCGCTTCGAGGACTACTGGAACAAGGGCGTGCCGAAGCTCGACCAGATCGTCTTCGAGGTGGGCCAGGAGCCGGTGGTGGCGCTGCTGCGCCTGCAGAACGGCGAAGTGGACGTGCCGGGCGACGGCATTCCGCCAGCCAAGTTCATCGAGGTGAAGAACGATCCCAAATTCAAGGACGTCATCATCCAGGGCGGCCAGCTTCACACCGGCTACGTGACCATGAACGTGAAGATGGCCCCCTTCGACAAGGTCGAGGTGCGCAAGGCCGTCAACATGGCGATCAACAAGGACCGCATCCTGCGCATCATCAACGGCCGCGCCGTGGCCGCCAACCAGCCGCTGCCGCCCTCCATGCCGGGCTATGCCAAGGACTATCAGGGCTACGCATACGATCCGGAAGCGGCCAAGGCATTGCTGGCCGAGGCCGGCCTCGGCGACGGCTTCGAGACCGAGCTTTACGTGATGAACACCGATCCGCAGCCGCGCATCGCACAAGCCATCCAGCAGGATTTGAAGGCCATCGGCATCAATGCCGCCATCAAGTCGCTGGCGCAGGCCAATGTGATCGCCGCCGGCGGCGAGGAGGACCAGGCGCCGATGATCTGGTCGGGCGGCATGGCGTGGATCGCCGACTTCCCCGACCCGTCGAACTTCTACGGCCCGATCCTCGGCTGCGACGGCGCGGTGACGGGCGGCTGGAACTGGGCGTGGTATTGCAATGAAGATCTCGACGCCATGGCGACGCAAGCCGATTCCATGGTCGATCCGGCCAAGGCCGGAGAGCGCGAGGCCAAATGGCGCGACATCTACCTGAAGGTGATGGAAGATGCGCCCTGGGCGCCGATCTTCAACGAGGAGCGCTTCACCATCCGCTCCGAGCGCATCGGCGGCGACGACAAGCTGTTCGTCGATCCGGTGCACATTCCCGTCCACTATGACGAGGTCTATGCCAAAGATGTGCAATAACTGCGATTACACGATCCACGGACGCCACCATCATCTCGGGTGGGATCATTCGATCCCGCCCGCAGAGCGGGTGACGCCGGGGGCGACGCTGGAATTCCAGTGCCTCGATTCGGGCTCCGGCCACTTCACGCCGGGCAGCACCGTGGACGACATCGCCACGCTGGATTTTTCCAAGGTCAATCCCGTCACCGGCCCCATCTATGTGGATGGGGCCAGGCCCGGCGATGCGCTGAAAATCGAAATCCTGTCGTTCAAGCCCTCCGGCTTCGGCTGGACGGCGAACATTCCGGGTTTCGGTCTCCTGGCGGACCAGTTCAAGGACCCGGCGCTGACGCTGTGGAACTACGACGCGGCGAGCCTTGAGCCGGCGCTTTTCGGCAAGCATGGCCGCGTGCCGCTGAAACCCTTTGCCGGCACGATCGGCCTGGCGCCGGCGGAACCCGGCCTGCATTCGGTGGTGCCGCCGCGCCGCGTCGGCGGCAATCTCGACATCCGCGACCTTGCCGCCGGCACCACGCTCTACCTGCCGGTTGCGGTAGAGGGCGCGCTGTTCTCCATCGGCGACACCCATGCTGCCCAGGGCGACGGCGAGGTGTGCGGCACAGCCATCGAAAGCCAGATGGACGTGGCGGTGAAGCTGGACCTGGTCAAGGACGCCAACCTCGCCATGCCGCGCTTCACCACGCCGGGGCCGGTGACACGGCATCTGGATGCCGACGGCTACGAGGTGACGACGGGCATCGGCCCGGACCTCATGGAAGGCGCGAAAGCGGCCCTCTCCGGCATGATCGACCTTCTGTGCGCCACGCGCGGCCTGTCGCCCGAGGATGCCTACATGCTTTGCTCGGTGTGCGGCGACCTGCGCATCAGCGAGATCGTCGACCAGCCGAACTGGGTGGTCTCGTTCTACTTCCCGCGCATCGTGTTCTCGTGAGCCAGGACCGATGAGCACGGCGCGCGCCATCGAACGGGAAACCGCAACCGGCCAGTTGGCGGTGAATGGCCTGACCGTGCAGGTGGCCACCCCCTCCGGCGCGCGCACCGTCGTCGACGATTTGTCCTTCACGCTCCAGCCCGGCAAGACGCTGTGCATCGCCGGCGAAAGCGGATCGGGGAAATCCATGACGGCGCTGGCGCTGATGCGGCTTTTGCCGCAGCCGATGGCGCGGGTGGCGCACGGCACGGCGCTGCTCGGCGGCCGCGACATCCTCGCCCTGCCCGAAGCCGAGATGCGCCGGGTGCGCGGGCGGCGCCTGGGCATGATCTTCCAGGAGCCGATGACCTCGCTCAACCCGGTGCTGTCGATCGGCAGGCAATTGGGCGGTGCGATCGCCGCCCATGGCGGCATCTCCGCCCAGGAGATCGGGCGCCGGGCATTGGAACTGCTCGACCAGGTGCAGATTCCCGAGCCGGCGCGGCGCCTGAAGCAATATCCGCACGAGCTTTCCGGCGGCATGCGCCAGCGTGTGGTGATCGCCATGGCGCTGGCGCAGAACCCGCAGATCCTCATTGCCGACGAGCCGACCACGGCGCTGGACGTGACCGTGCAGGCGCAAATCCTGGCGCTGATCCGCAAGCTGCAGGCCGATCTCGGCATATCGGTCATCATGATCACCCATGACATGGGCGTCGTCGCCGAAATGGCCGACGATGTTCTCGTCATGCAGCACGGACGGATGGTGGAACACCGTCCGGTGCAGGCAGTCTTCACGTCGCCCGCCGAAACCTATACGCAGGAGCTGCTTGCCGCCGTCCCCCGGCTCGGCGAGATGACGGGCACGACGGAGCCCAAGCGCGCGCTCGAACGGCAAGACGCCGGCCAAGACAGGCCGAAGGCCGCCGCGCCGCTGGTCGAGGTCGAGAACCTGACCGTGCGCTTCGACATCAAGGGCGGCATCCTGCAGCGGCCCGTACGGCGCGTGCACGCGGTCGAGGGCGTTTCCTTCGTCATCAAGCCGGGCGAAACCCTTTCGCTGGTCGGTGAATCCGGCTGCGGCAAGTCGACCACCGGCAAGGCGCTTTTGAACCTCATCCCCTGGCAAGGCGACATCCGCGTTTCCGGCCGCTCGACGAGAAAGCTCGGCGCAAGCGCCATGCGGCCCATCCTACGCGACGTGCAGATGATCTTCCAGGATCCCTACGCTTCGCTCGATCCGCGCATGCGCGTCGGCGATCTGGTGGCCGAGCCATTGCTGATCCATGGGCTGGCAAGCGGCAGCGAGCTTGCCGACCGCGTGGCGTATCTGTTTGGCCGCGTCGGCCTGTCGCCCGACCAGATGCGCCGCTACCCGCATGAATTTTCCGGCGGACAGAGGCAGCGCATCTGCATCGCGCGCGCGCTTTCCCTGTCGCCCAAGCTGATCGTCGCCGATGAATCGGTTGCCGCGCTCGATGTTTCGATCCAGGCACAGGTGCTCGATCTTCTGCAGGACATCCAGGACGAGACCGGCATCGCCTATCTGTTCATCTCGCACGACATGGCCGTGGTGGAGCAGATCAGCCACCGGGTGGCGGTGATGTATATGGGCCGTTTCGTGGAAATGGGCAGCCGCGCGCAGATCTTCGAGAACCCGCAGCACGACTACACGAGGAAGCTGATGGCGGCGGTGCCGGTGGCCGATCCGTCGCGCCCGCGCCGCGCCTTCATGGAGAAGGCCGAGGACCTGCCGAGTCCGGTCCATGCGCTCGATTACACGCCTCCCCGGCATGCGCCGCGGGACATTGGCGGCGGGCATCTGGTCTGGGAGGCGCGTTAGTGTATTGTGCGGGGACGACGCCCCTGAAACCGGCCGCGCTGTCGTTCAACGAACTGCCGCTTCCAGCGCCGCGATGTCGATCTTCTTCATCGTCATCATGGCCTCCATGGCGCGTTTGGCCTTGGCCCGGTCGGGGCTGGTGGTCAGTTCCATCAGCCGCTTCGGCGTGATCTGCCAGGAGAAGCCCCAGCGGTCCTTGCACCACCCGCACTCGCTCTCACGGCCCCCGTTTCCGACAATCGCGTTCCAGTAGCGGTCGGTTTCCTCCTGGTCCGCTGTCATCACCATGAAGCTGACGGATTCGTTCGCCTTGAAGTTCGGGCCGCCGTTCAGGCCAAGGAACGGGCGGCCGAGCACAGTGAACTCGACGGTGAGTTCATTGCCTTCCTCGCCGCCGGGATAGTCGGAGGCCGAGGCATTCGCCCGCCCGACATGGCTGTCGGGAAAGGTGTCGGCGTAGAATGCCGCCGCCTTGCTGGCTTCGCCGTGGTCGAACCACAGGCATGTCACGAGATTGGTCATTTCCGTTCTCCTTGGTTTCGGGCCCGACCGCCGGACCGAGATCACTTCTCTAAACCGACGGTTTGGGGCCTTCGCCGCCAAAGGACGGATCAGGGTCAGGCAATCCTACAACGGGGCTACGATTCTCGCTTCCGGGTCCAGCGTCTACTTTCGCCGCTCCCGCCATCATCGCTCCCTGCTGGAAGCGGCGCGATCACAGCCCCTTGGGATGCGCCATGAACTCCTCGATGATCTCCAGCGGCGGCTTCACGAAGTCAGAAGTCCGGCTGGTGCCGAGGCCGGTCAGCCGGCGCAGCTTGACCGCCATTTCGGCGAGCTTGACGACGATGGGGATGCCGTTGATGACCGGCGCGCCGTCCACCCGGTGCGCCTGGAGCTGCGAGAACAGCAGCATCGGAATGCCGCCGCCGGGGATCAGCACATCGACGCCCTGCTCCACCAGCGGTTTCGCCTGCGCCTCGAACAGCGCGCGCACGGTTTCCAGCCGCTCGTCGGAGCCGAACGCGGCCAAAATCTGGCCGGGCTCGAAATCCATCGCGTGAACGCCGGTGACACGTTCCCTCAGCCCGTATTTGCCGATCTGATGATGGAACCAGGGAATGTAGCGGCGATTGATCGTCACGATGCCGGAACGCTGGCCGAGCTGGCAGGCGTGCAGCATCGACGCCTCGCCCATGCCGAGCACCGGTATATCGACCACGGAGCGCGCCTCGTAGAGGCCGGCATCCTGAAAATGGCCGATGATGAAGGCGTCATAGCCCTCGCGCTCGGCCTTCACCGCGTTGCAGATCACCTCGCGCGCGCAGCGGAACTCGACAATGGCGTGCGCGTAGCTGTCATGCGGCGTGATGCCCTTGATGTCGATCTGCGTGCCCGGATCGACGATGGCGTCGAGATGCGTGCGCAGCGCGTCCCAATAGCCGGCGCCATTCTCGTAGTCGACGTAGCTTTGATACCAGATTTTCATGAGGTCAGCTCCTGATCAGTCCCGGCAGCCACAGGGCCAGTTGCGGAAAGAGGGCGAGAAGGACAACCAGCAGCAGCGTGCAGGCGATGTAGGGAAGAGCCGCAAGCGCCACCTGGCCGATGGTCGTGCCGCGCGGGCTGACGCCGACCATGACGAACAGTAATAGGCCGAAGGGCGGCGTCGCCAGGCTGAGTTCGAGCGCCAAAAGCATGATGACGCCGAACCAGATCGGATCGAAACCGTACAGGCCGACCAGTGGCATGAAGATCGGCAGCGTCAGCATCATGATCGACAGCTGGTCCATGAACATGCCGAGGATCAAAAGGACGAGGAACATGACGGCGAGGATCAGATAGGCGTTCAGTTCGAAGCTGGTGGCAAACGCGATCAGCCCCGAGGACGCGCCGGAGAAGGCGAGGATCTGCGAGAAGGTCGTCGAGCCGACGATGATCATCAGCATCATCGCCGAAACCTTCAGCGTGCCGGTCAGCGACTTCACGACGGCTTCCCAGCTCAGCGTCCGGTAGACCGCCGAAAGCGCCACCACCGACAAGGCGCCGAAGGCTGCCGATTCGGTCGGCGTCGCCCAGCCGAGCAGGATCAGGCCGACCACGGCGAAGACGACGATGCCCATGGGCAGGACATCGACCGCGACGGCGCGGGCGATTTCGCCCAGGCTGGCGCGCTCGGCGGCGTAGCCGGGGGCGGCGTCCGGATCGAGGGCGATCTGGACGCGGATCGTGGCGATGAACATCAGCGCCAGCACCAGGCCCGGCACGAGGCCGGCGATCAGCAGCGCGCCAACGTCTATGCGCGCCAGCGAGCCGAGCAGCACGGCCAGCGACGAGGGCGGGATGATCATCGCAAGGCCGCCGGTGGCCAGGATCGGCCCCATGATCATGTGCGGCTTGTACCCACGCTTGATCATGTCGGGCATCAGCGTCGTGCCGAGCATGGCGGTGTTGGCCATGGACGAACCCGACAGGGTGGCGAAGATCGTGCCACCGCCCACCGTCAGGTAGGAGAGCCGCCCCTTGATGCCACCAAAGCACTTGTCCAGTGCATCGAACACGCGGATGGCCAGCCCCGTGTGGAACAGGAGCTCGCCCATGATGAGGAACAGGGGAACGGGCACCAGCGCGAAACTGGTCACCGAGGTCGTGGCGTTGGCGACGAGCTGGTCGATGCCGATCAGCCCGCCCATGAAGATGTAGACGCCGACGATGTTGATGGCCAGGAAGGCGATCGCCACCGGCATGCCGAAGAACATCAGGAACATCAGGCCGCAGATCATCAGGACGGCGGCTTCATACCAGGCCATCAGTGTGCTCCTCCGCTGCCCGTATAGGTCTGCCCGCCCACAAGCAGGCGCAGGAACTCGAGCGCCATCAGACCGAAGCCACCCGACAGCATGGCGTAGAGCACCCAGGAGGGGATGTTGACGGAGCGCATGTCGACGGCGCGCGACTGCACCATTTCGAGACCGACGGCGGCGGCGCGCCAGCACAGAAGCCCGAGCGTCAGGATGGCAAGGACGAGCACGATGCGCCCCGCCAGCAGCCGCGCGCGGTCCGGCATCGCCCCGACGAAGGAGTAGATCGCCACATGGCCGTTGGTGCGCACCAGCCAGGGCGCTGCCGCCATGGTCGAGAACAGCATCACATATTCGACGATCGCGCTGGTCGACTGGAACGGGCGATAGCCCGTGTTGCGCAGCACGACATCGATGATGATCGCCACCGAAATGAAGACGAGGCTGGCCGCGCCGAGCGCCGCCAGCCCGAGGATGATCCGATTGTAGATGCGTAGCAGAAACATGAAGGGCGGCTCCCCGGTGAGGAAGCGGGGGACACCCGTCCAGAGTGTCCGCCGCTCTAGTGTCCTGCCCCAGCCAAACCGACAGGTTTGGACTGGGACAAGCAGGCCACTAGATTATTGAATCCAGGGCAACTTTGCTTCAATCGAAATGAATGCGAAGCCTTCATTTCGATTGAAGCGTTGCACGGGTGTCAGCGGTCGTAATACGCTTGGCGCAGCGCGTCGTAATATTCCGAACCGGAATCCTTCATCCGCTTCCAGGCGCTGTCATAGGCAAGGTCGAGGAATTTCGCCTGCGCGTCGCCCTCGAGCGCGATGACCTCCATGCCGTTTTCGCGCACGGCCGTGTCGGTCTCCTCGATCACCGTCTGGAAATTATCATAGGAGGTCTTCTCGTACTCCGCCGCCGCGTCGTTGAGCACCTTCTTGGCCTCCTCGCTCAACCCATCCCATTTCGCCGGGTTGATGACCACGGCGAGATCCGTCTGGAAGAAGCCGGGGTCGATGCGATAGCGCAGGAACTTGTCCCAGGAGAGGTCGCGAATGCCGACGATAGGCCAGCCCGAACCGTCGAACGTGTTGCGCTCGAGGCCGGTATAGACGTCCGGCACCGGCACGGAGACGGGGATTGCGCCGAGCGCCTCGAAGAAGGAATTGTAGATCGGCTGCGAACGGATGCGCTGGCCGTCGAGATCGACGCCGCCATCGTCGGTGCGCTTCGGTTCGTTGATCGTGTAGATGTAGAACTTCACGCCCGTATCGAGATGGGCGAGCAGGTTCACGCCGAGCTTCTTGGAGAACGCCTCCTGCATGATGGCGAAGCCGCCATTCTCGCGCGCCGCAATCGCCGTCACGGTCGAGCCGACCCAGGCGTCGGCTTCCGGCATGGTGCCGAGATAGTAGGAAGCGGGACCATACTGCATGTCGATGACGCCGCGGCGCACCGCATCGACCTGCTGGTTCGGCGGGAACATCTCCGGGCCGCCCACATAATTGATCTGGACGACGCCCTTGCCGCGCTCGTTGACGAGGTCGACATAGCCCTTGAAGCTCTGCGAGAAGGCCAGCGATTGCGGGAAGGCCGAGATCGCCCGCAGGGTCTCTTCGGCATTGGCCTGGCCGGTAAAGGCGCCGGTGAAGGCAATAGCCGTCAGCGCGGTTGCGATGAGACCGCGCTTCAGCGCCCTGGCGATGGTGTTTGGTGTGGCTTGGTGCATTTCTTCGTCCTCTCTGGTTGTCCGGCTTGTCCCGTCCGGTTCGGTTTCAGATGTCGTTCAATCGTCCCTTCAAAGAACCGGCGCACGCACGAGCCCGGCATGGTCCAGCGCCTTCAGGAAGGCGGCCATCCGGCGCTGGCGATAGGCATCGACGTCGACGCCGGCATAATCGAAGAAGCCCGAACCGGTCTTCAGGCCGATCCGTCCCTCCTCCATGTTCCTGCTGATGATTTCCGGCGCCGCGTAGCGCTCGTCGTCGAACGCGCCGGCAAGGTAGCGGCTGGCGTAGTAGAGGATGTCGCCGCCGCCCCAGTCGATGAATTCGAGCAGGCCGAGCACACCGAAGCGCAGGCCGAAACCATAGGTCACCGCCTTGTCGACGTCCTCGGCGCTCGCCACGCCTTCTTCGACGATGCGTGCCGCCTCGTTCATCGCCAGCGCCTGGATGCGCGGCACGATGTAGCCGGGAGACGCCTTGCAGACGATCGGCACCTTGCCGATGCCTTCCAGGAACTCCCGCACGAAGGCGATCGTCGCCTCGGTCGTCTCATCAGCCGGGCTGAGCTCGACCAGCGGCATCAGGAAGGCCGGGTTGAGCCAATGGGCGTTGAGGAAGCGCTCCGGCGATGCCGTCAGGCCGGCAAGTTCGGTCGACAGCATGGTCGAGGTGGTGGAGGCAAGCACCGCCTCGCCATCGGCATGGGCATCGAACAATGCGAACGCATCGCGCTTGGCCTCCAGCACCTCGGGCACGCCCTCGAATGCGATGCGCGCGCCCGAAAGCCCCGCCGCAGCCTCGCCGCGTGGCACGATGCTGACCCGCTTCATGATCGTCGGAACGGCATCGGGTTTGAAAGCGCCCAGCGATGCGATGGCCTCGAGCGCCGTGCGAATTTCGTTCAGCGCCTCGTCCCGCAATGTCGCGAACGCATCCGCGTCGCGCTCCTTCGCATCGATCAGGCGCACGGCATGGCCGGCATAGGCGACGCATTGCGCAATGCCGCGGCCCATGCGGCCGGCGCCGATACAGGCAATTGTCACACCGTGCGCCATCACAACCCCTCGCGCAGCATCGTCTGCACGGCCTCGCGGCTTTCACCGGCCAGGCCAAGCTGTTCCATCGTGCGGCCCTCTTGGCGGAAATCGCGCTCGGCCACCGCCCCGGCGATCGCCAGAAGGCCGGCGGCAACGGGACAGGGAACGCCCGCCCATTCGCCCACAGAGACGAGGAAGGCGAGGCCGAGGCCGACATCTTCCAGCATATAGCGGTGCGACTTCAGGTCGAGGTTCTCGTGCCAGTCGCCGGAGCCGACGAGCTTGTCATGCGCCAGATTGCCATACATCCAGTCGCTGGTCTCGTAATGGTCGGCGAGCGGGAAATGCGGTGCGCCATAGCCCAGCGCCTCGCGGATGGCGATGCGCTCATTGTCGAGGGCCGTATGCGTGCGGCGGATCGCCGGCTGCGTGCCTTCATTGTGAATGTCCCAGCGTTCGAAATGCTCGATGGGGCCGGCGTTCATCAGGATCAGCGGCGGATGGATGATCGGGCCGGCATTCATCAGCGCACCGGACAGCGCATCCTCAACGGGCTCGATCGATGCGGGAAACACACCTTCTATGGCCTTGATGGCGTGGTCCGTATGCCGCGCCGGCAGCACGCCCGTCGGCAGGCGCGAGGCGCGCGTCGTCACGCGGACCTCGAGCGGCCCCTGCTTGCGCGTCAGCCATGGAAGCGTGCCCGTCTCGGCGATGGCGATGTCCGCCGTGGAGCCGGCATCGCGAATGCGCTTCATCATGATGTAGGAGCCGAACGTGCCGGGCGGCAGATAGATCACCTGCCCGTCTTCCAGATGCGGCGCCAGCCGGGCGGCGATGTCCTCCTGGGCGAAGGCGGGCGTCGGCGCGACGATCAGCTCAGCTCCCTTGAGCGCCACGGCAAGATCGTCGGTCGGCGCCACGGCGACGTGGCGGCTGCCCTTGTGGTCGGTCAGCGTGATGCCGCCGGCGGCCGTGATATCGGCAAAGCTTTCGCGGTCGCGCCGCCACCAGCGCACATCGTGCCCCGCTTCGGCGAAATCCGCCGCCGCCGCATAGGAGCCGTTGCCTCCGCCCACCACCACTACCTTCATCTTGCTTCTCCTCCCATCGCCTGCGAAAGGCAGGCCGTTCCCATCGCCTGCGAAAGGCAGGCCGTTCCCATCGCCTGCGAAAGGCAGGCCGTTCCCATCGCCTGCGAAAGGCAGGCCGTTCCCATCGCCTGCGAAAGGCAGGCCGTTCCCATCGCCTGCGAAAGGCAGGCCGTTCCCATCGCCTGCGAAAGGCAGGCCGTTCCCATCGCCTGCGAAAGGCAGGCCGTTCCCATCGCCTGCGAAAGGCAGGCCGTTCCCATCGCCTGCGAAAGGCAGGCCGTTCCCATCGCCTGCGAAAGGCAGGCCGTTCCCATCGCCTGCGAAAGGCAGGCCGTTCCCATCGCCTGCGAAAGGCAGGCCGTTCCCATCGCCTGCGAAAGGCAGGCCGTTCCCATCGCCTGCGAAAGGCAGGCCGTTCCCATCGCCTGCGGAAAGCAGGCCATTCCCAATACCTGCGAATGGCAGGCCATCATTTCGCCGGGCTGGCCGGCAGGACTGCCGTCGCCTCGATTTCCAGAAGCGCGTCCGGTTCCACCAGGCGCGTCACCTCCACCGTCGCCATGGCCGGGAAGCAGCGCCCGAAAACATCGCGATAGGCCTGGCCGAGGCCCTTCGGATCGGCCAGATAGTCCTCGACGCTCCTGACGTACCAGGTCAGCCGCGTCAGGTGCTCGGGGCCGGCGCCGGCCTCCGCCAGAACCGCGCTTATGTTGCGGAACGTCTGGTGCGCCTGCGCGACGAAGCCTTCGGGGAAGCGGCCCTGCGCGTCCCAGCCGACCAAACCGCCCGTGAAGATGAGGCCGCCATCGGTCATCACGGCGTTGGCGTAGCCCTTCGGCGTCGGCCAGCCTTCCGGCTGCAGGATGCGGTGCAGGAGCCCGGCCGGTTTTGCCGCGTTGGGATTGGCGATCTCGTTCATCGTGATGTTGTCTCCGTTTCCTCCGGCAGAGCGGACAGGCCGGCGCCATAGAGCGCGTGGATATGCTTCAGCGCCTGCTTCAGCAGCGCCGCCTCGCCCGGTCGCATCTGCTTGACGATGGCGTGCTCATGCGCCCGCGCCGCCTCGACCAGTTCGAGCCCCAGCACGCGTCCGCTTTCGGTCAGGTAGACGCGCACGCGCCGTCGGTCGCGGTCGTCGCTGCGTCGCTTCACGAGGCCCTTGACCGCCATCTGGTCGACGATCTTGGTGAGATGCGACTGCTCGATCAGGGAGAGCTGGGACAATCGGGTGACCATCTGGCCGTCGGTATCGCTGAGGCAGGCAAGAATGCGCCATTCGGGCACCTTCAATCCCCGCTCGCGTACCTGCGCATGAAAATCGGCGCTGGCCACATCGCTCGCCGCCGCGAGCAGATACAGCAGGTACTCGCCGACAAACCCGCTATTGCCCGCAACATCGATCCCGTGTTCTTTCTTGACTATGGTGTTCATGACCGTCCTGTCACATGGAGTTCGGGATCAAGAGCGCCATCGCGGGAAGCGCGATCAGCAGCCCGAGCCGCACGACGTCCATCGCCACGAAAGGGACGATGCCGGCGAAGATCCGTTCGATCGGAATGTCGGGCGCGACCGTGCGCATGACGAAGACGTTCATGCCGATGGGCGGCGTGATGAAGCTCAACTCGGTGGCGATGACCACGAAGATGCCGAACCAGATCGGGTCGAAGCCGAGGCCGGTGACGATGGGAAACAGGATCGGCACCGTCAGCGTGATCATCGAGATGCTCTCGAGCAGGCAGCCGAGCACCAGATAGACGATGACCACCATGAAGATGACCTGGTACGGCCCGACGCCGAGCGCGTTGATCCAGTTCCTGAGATCGCCCGTCAATCCGGAGAAATTGACGTAGTTCAGGAAATACAGCGCGCCGAACAGGATGAAGAACATCACCGCCGTGGTCTTGGCCGTGTCGAACAGCGTCGACAGCGTGTCGCGCAGGGTCAGCCGGCCGCGCATGAAGGTCAGCAGGAAGGCGCCCCCCGCCCCCATGCCGGCAGCTTCCGTCGCCGTGAACACGCCCAGATAGATGCCGCCCAGCACGAACACGAACAGACCGAGCGCCCAGACCACGCCGCGCAGCGCGCGGATGCGGTCGATCAGCGGCAGCTTCGGTTCGGTCTCCAGATGCTCGCGGTACATGACCAGCGACAGGCGCACGGCGATCATGTAGCCGATGACGCCGACAATGCCCGGCAGGATGCCGGCCAGAAACAGTTTGCCGATGTTCTGCTGGGTGAGAATGCCGTAGATGACCAGGATCACCGACGGCGGAATGAGAATGCCGAGCGTCCCGCCGGCGGCAATCGACGAGGCCGCCAGCCGATCCGAATAGCCATATTTGCGCATTGCCGGCAGCGAGATGCGGGCCATGGTCGCGGTGGTGGCGAGCGACGATCCGCAGACCGACGAGAAACCGCCGCAGGCGACGATGGTGGCCATGGCGAGCCCGCCCTTGCGGTGCCTGAGCCACGCATTGGCAGCGGCATACAGATCGCCCGCGACACCTGATTGAACGACGAGATTGCCCATCAGCAGGAACAGCGGAACCACCGACAGCGTGTAGCTGCGGCCGCTGTCGAAATAGACCTGTCCGATCATCGCCAGCGCCGGCTGCCAGCCGATGATCGAGACCACGCCGATGAGCCCGACCGCCGTCATGGCGAAGGCGATGGGAACGCCGGCGAAGATCAGGGCGAGCAGCGCCGCCATGCCGATCGGCCACGCCATCACACGCCCCCGCCATCGCCCTTGGGCAGCCTGAAGAGCGCCGTGGCAAAGCTGACCACCGCGCAGATGCCGGCGATGACCGCCGTCACCTGGGCGAAGGGCCCGAGCGGAGCGCGCAGATACACCGTCACCTCATTGTAGCTTGCCAGCTGCGTGCCGTGCTTCCACAACTGCCACGCGATGACGGCGAGAACCGCCGAGACGATCAGCCTTGCGGCCATCAATTGCAGCTTCTGGGCCGCGCCGCGCAGGCTCGCCGTCAGAAGGTCGACGCTGATGTGCCCGTCATCCAGGCACACCGCCGGCAATCCCATGAAGACGATCGCCATCAGCAGGATCTCCGTGTATTCGGAAGCGCCGGGCAGCGGGCTTGAAAGCAGGTAGCGGCCGATGACGTCGATCACCGTGACCAGCGTCAGGGCGACGAGAAAGGCGCCGCACAGCACGGCGGTCGCCAGTCTTAACCACCGCCGAGCCCGCATCGCGACTTGCTCGGAGGAAGCGGCCATTACTCGGCCGCCACCGTTGCGATTTCCTGCTTCAGCTTGGCGAGCGTGGCGTCGAAGTCGACACCCTTCGCCTTGTAGGCCGCGGCCAGATCGTCGAACATCGGCTTGGTCTTTTCCTGCAACTCGACCAGTTCCGCGTCGGTCGCGTCGTGGAAATCCACCGTCTCGGCGATGACCTTCATGCCGGCCGCGTCCGCCGCGTCCCAGGCCTGGCCGGCCATGCGCGAGAACGCCTCGCCCGACACCTTTTCGACGGCCGCCTTGTCCTCGTCGGACAGGCTGTCGAACTTGGCCTGGTTCATGATGAAGAAGAACGACACGTTGTACAGGCCGCCGGGCACGCGCAGCGCCGTGTCGACCAGGCTCTCCAGCTTGAAGAAGGGCACGGATTCGACCGGGAAGAAGATGCCGTCGGCGATACCGCCCGACAGGATCTCGTAGGATTGCGGCGACGGCGCCTGGATCGACACCATGCCCATCGCCTCGGCCAGCTTGTTGGTGATGTTGCCGGCCACGCGAACCTTGGCGCCCGACAGGGAGGACAGCGGTTCGACCGGCTTGCCCTTGGTGAACAGGAGGCCCGGCCCGTGGCCGAACACGCCGAGCACCTTGGTGCCGCGATGTTCCGCCGCCTGCGCCAGATCGCTCTCATACAGCCGCCAGAAGGCGACCGACAGGCTCTCCGACGTGTCGGCCAGGAACGGCATCTCGGCGATCTCGGTCAGCGTGAAGCGGCCCGGCGTGTAGCCGTGAACGCCAAAGGTGAGGTCGACGGCGCCGTTGGCAGCGAGATCGAAATGCGCCGGCGGGGGCCCGAGCGGCGCGTCGAGAATCTGGACGTCGATGCGTCCGTTGCTCGCTTCCTTCAGCTTCTCGGCCCACGGGATCATCATGTCCCGGACGATGGGATGAGACGGCGGAAGCCAGTTCGACATGCGCAGGACGGTCTCCTGCGCCATCGCGCCAAAGCTCAGGCCGAGTGTGAGAATAGATGCAGATACAAGCGTTTTTATCATGCGAGCCATCTTATGTTCCTCCGTGAGGGCGTTCCCCTGCCATTGAGGCTTCCACAACTTCCCGCACTCTTCAAGCTTAAAAAGATGAAATTTCACTTTTTTAGGTTTGAAGCTTGACAGGCGGAAATATGCGAATTCATATTCTTTACCGTTGCAGGAGGTGGCCGGCACACGCCAAGGCCGAACAAAATCCCTGCAGCGAGGAGGAGGATTTCACGAATGGGCGAATTGAAGCTCAAGGTGCTGAGGACCGAGGCGCTGACGGCGCATATCCGGACCCTTGAGCTGGCGGCCGAGGACGGTGGCAAGCTTCCCGGCTTCTCGGCGGGGGCCCATATCCGCGTCACGCTGCCCGACGGCACGGAGCGGCACTACTCGCTCGTCAACATCTTTCCCGACGCCGACGCCACTGCGGACCCCACGGTCTACCGTCTCGGCATACGCCTCGAGGAGGACGGCAAGGGCGGCTCGCGCTACATGCACGGGCTCGGCGCCGGCGATGTCGTCGACGCATCCCTGCCGCGCAACGATTTCGCCCTGATCGACACCGACGCGCCGGCCCTTTTGATCGCCGGCGGCATCGGCGTGACGCCGCTGATCTCCATGGCCTCCGAACTGAAGGCCAAGGGGCGTCCGTTCGGCTTTCACTATGCCGGCCGCTCGCGCGGCCTGCTCGCCTTCGTCGAGGAGCTTGCGGCGATCGACGCGAATGCGCTCACCCTTCACTGCGACGACGAGCCGGAAACCTGCATCGACCTGAAAAGCCTGATCGGCAAGGCGCCGGCCGACGGCCACGTCTATGTCTGCGGGCCGCGCGGCATGATCGAGGCGGTGCGCGAGATCGCCCATGCGCGCGGCTTGGCCAAGGACCATGTGCATTTCGAACTGTTCGACGCGCCGCAGACCGAGACCGGCGACAAGGCCTTCGAGGTGGAGATCAGCTCGACGGGCCAGGTCTTCACCGTGCCGCCGGGCAAATCCATCATCGAGGTCCTGGAGGCCGAGGGCGTCGATCTCATCTACGATTGCCAGCGCGGCGATTGCGGCATCTGCCAGACGACCGTGCTTGAAGGCGTTCCCGACCATCGCGACGTGATCCTGACCGACGACGAGCGGGCCGCCAACGACGTCATGCAGATCTGCGTTTCACGCGCCAAATCCGCCCGGCTTGTCCTCGATCTTTAGGCGGCGGACAACACACCACGAAGGGAGCACGCGAGCCATGAGCCGATATGCCAGCGACCGCAGAGCCATCGAAGCCCTGGTCCGCCCGACCGAAGTGCATCGCGATATCTATATCGACGAGGATGTGTTCGCCCTGGAGATGAAGCATCTCTTCGCCAACACCTGGGTGTTCGTCGGCCATGAGAGCCAGGCGCCGAACAAGGGCGACTATTTCACCACCGAGATCGGCACGCAGCCGGTCATCATGGTCCGCCATTCCGATGGCGAAATCCATGTCCTGCACAATCGCTGCCCGCACAAGGGCACCAAGATCGCCATCGACCGCTCGGGCAACACGGGAAAATTCTTCCGCTGCCCCTATCACGCCTGGTCGTTCAAGACCGATGGCTGCCTGCTGGCGATCCCCCTGCGCAAGGGCTACAAGGACACCGGCCTGGAGGAAAGCCAGTCCGTCAAGGGCATGGCGCCGGTCGGCGCGGTGAAGAACTATCGCGGTTTCGTCTTCGCCCGCCTCAACCCGGACGGCCCCGACTTCGACAGCTTTTTCGGAGACTCGCTGAGCTCCATCGACAACATGGTCGACCGCTCGCCGGAAGGCCGGCTGGAAGTCGCCGGCCCGCCGCTGCGCTACATGCACCGCTGCAACTGGAAGATGCTGGTCGAGAACCAGACGGACACCTGCCACCCCATGGTGGCGCACGAAAGCTCTGCCGGCACGGCGATCGAGCTATGGGAGCAGATGGACAAGCCCGAGGGCACCAGGAAGCCGATGGCGATGGAGGTGATCGCCCCCTTCATGAGCCCTTACGAATTCTTCGAGAACATGGGCATCCGCACCTGGCCGAACGGCCATGGCCACACCGGCGTGCATCATTCGATCCATTCCGACTATTCCGCCATTCCCGGCTATTTCGAGCAGATGGTCGCGGCCTATGGCGAGGACCGGGCCAAGGCCATTCTCGGCGAAAACCGGCACAACACGGTCTATTTCCCCAACATCATGATCAAGGGGCCGATCCAGCAATTGCGCCTGTTCAAGCCGGTCGCCGCCAACCGGACCCTGGTCGAAAGCTACATCTACCGGCTGGTCGGCGCACCCGACATGCTGCTCGAGCGCACCGCCATGTACAACCGGCTGATCAACGCGCCGACCTCCATGGTCGGTCATGACGATCTTGAAATGTACGAGCGCGCCCAGGAGGGGCTGCATTCCGACGGCCTCGAATGGGTCAATGTCCAGCGGCTCTACACACAGGGCGAGGATTTCGACGAGATCGCCGTCGAGAACGGCACCACCGAGCGGCAGATGCGCAACCAGTTCCACGCCTGGGCAAAGTACATGACGATGACGATGGGAGGAGACGCGTGATGGCCTTCCCGACCCGCGACGACCTGATCGATTTCGTCTACGAGGAAGCGCGCATGCTGGACGATGGACGCTTCGACGAATGGCTCGATCTGTGGACGCCCGACAGCTTTTACTGGATGCCGCTCGATTACAACCAGAAGGACGACAAGCACGTCACGTCCCTGCTGCATGAGGACGCCTTCATGCGCAAGCTGCGCATCGAGCGCTTCAAGGGCGAGCGTACCTTCTCGCAGAAGCCCAAGACGCGCTGCCACCATGTGCTGCAGCGTCCGTTCGTCGATCAGCAGGACGACGACAAGGGCGAATATGTCACCCACACCTCGTTCCAGTATGTGGAAACCC
The DNA here is from genome assembly GCF_001050155.1 of Nitratireductor soli. Taxonomy (GTDB): domain Bacteria; phylum Pseudomonadota; class Alphaproteobacteria; order Rhizobiales; family Rhizobiaceae; genus Nitratireductor; species Nitratireductor soli. The sequence goes on along the minus strand of NZ_LFVY01000008.1, from coordinate 40,170 downwards.
GCCTCGACGACCAGATCCTGCTCGCCGCCACCGCACGCCACGAATTGAAACTGGTCGACGGCAAATTGAAGATCACCCACAAGCGCGTCGACCTTCTGAATTCCGATGCCGCCTTCGGCAACATCCAGATGTTCCTTTGAGAACGGCGGCCCGCATGACATCGCAGACCCCGCCCTTCGACACGGTTTTCGCCGCATTCGAGGCCTCCGCCCGAAACTGGCCGCAGCGCCCGTTCCTCAACGTGATGCAGGAAACCGCCGACATCTACGGCATTCCCGCCGGCGAGATCCTCTATGGCGCCGCACTCGAGGATATCGAACGGCTGCGCGATGCCTACCGGCAGGCGGGGTATCGGACAGGCATGCGCGTCATGCTGCTGATGGAGAACCGCCCCGCCTTCTTCCTGCACTGGTTCGCGCTCAACGCGCTCGGCCTCTCGGTCGTGCCGGTCAATCCCGACCTGCAATCGGCGGAACTCGAATACATGGCCGGCCATTCGCGCCCGGTCCTGGCGGTCGCCATCGCATCGCGCGTCGCCGACCTGGAACGGGCGGCGGAAGCCTCCGGCGTCGGCTTCCCGGTGATCGTGCCCGACGCCGCCCCGCCGGCGCTCGATCCGCGCCTTGCCGACAGCGAGGTTCCGGCCGGCGACGCGCTGACCCGCGAAGCGGCGATGCTCTACACCTCAGGCACCACCGGCAAGCCGAAGGGCTGCGTGCTGTCGAACCTCTATTTCCTGCATTCGGGCGGCTGGTATGCGCGCTCCGGCGGCATCTGCGCGATGAACGAGGATGGCGAGCGGATGATCACGCCGCTGCCGATCTTCCACATGAACGCCATGGCCTATTCGCTGATGGCGATGGTGACGGTCGGCGGCTGCCTGACGGCGCTCGACCGCTTCCACCCGCGCAGCTGGTGGCAGAGCGTGCGTGACAGCCGCGCCACCTGCCTGCATTATCTCGGCGTCATGCCGTCCATGCTGATGAAAGCCGCCCCCTCGCCCGACGACCGCGCCCACGCGGTGCGCTTCGGCTTCGGCGCAGGCATCGACGCCAAGCTGCACGGCCCCTTCGAGGAACGCTTCGGCATTCCGCTGGTCGAGGGCTGGGCGATGACCGAGACCGGCGCCGGCGCCGTGATCGTCGCCAACCGTGAACCGCGCAAGCGCGGCACCAATTGCCTCGGCCAGCCGGGACCGGACATCGAAGCGCGCGTCGTCACCGATGACGGCCGCGAGGCTGGCCCGGGAGAGCCCGGCGAACTTCTGGTGCGGCATGCGGGCGAGGATCCCCGCTTCGGCTTCTTTTCCGAATACTACGCCAACCCCGAGGCGACCGCCGAGGCCTGGGAAGGCGGCTGGTTCCACACGGGCGACATCGTCATGCGCGACGCCGATGGCGATTTCTTCTTTGTCGACCGCAAGAAGAACGTCATCCGCCGCTCCGGCGAGAACATCGCCGCGGTGGAGGTGGAATCCTTCCTCATGCAGCATCCCGAGATCAGGGCCGCCGCTGTGGCCGCCGCGCCCGACGAGCTGCGCGGCGACGAGGTGTTCGCCTGCCTGGTGGTCGATGGCGAGCGCGGCGAGGCGCGCGCCCGCGCCATCGCCGAATGGTGCCTGGAGCGCGTCGCCTACTACAAGGTGCCGGGCTACATCGCCTTCGTCGATGCCCTGCCGCTGACCTCGACGCAAAAAATCCAGCGCAGCGAATTGAAGACCCTGGTGACAAGGCTGCTCGATGATCCCGCCACCACCGACACCCGCGCCATGAAGAAAAGGCGGGCAGCCTAGTGGCGGGACGCTCCATTGCCCGCAAGAGCTATGACGGCGTCGTGCTCGCAGCGCCGGCCACCGTTCCCTATCAGCGCTTTTCGAAGGAGACCGCCCATTGGTGGATCGCCCGCGCGCTGCGGCAGTCGCTGCAGGCGGCGGGTCTCTCCCCGCGCGATGTCGACGGATTTTCCGTCGCCAGCTTCTCGCTGTTTCCCGACACGGCGGTCGGCCTCACCCAGCATCTGGGCCTCACGCCGCGCTGGCTCGACCACATCCCCATGGGCGGGGCGAGCGGCGTGGCCGCACTGCGCCGCGCCGCCCGCGCCGTGCAGGCGGGCGATGCCGACGTGGTGGCCTGCGTTTCCGGCGACACCAACCAGGTGGACAGTTTCCGCCGCATGCTGTCGAGCTTCAGCCGCTTCGCGCAGGACGCCTCCTATCCCTATGGCGCCGGCGGCCCCAACGCCTGCTTCGCGCTGTTGACCGACCACTACATGACAACCTATGGCGCGACCCGAGAGGATTTCGGCCGCATCTGCGTCGCCCAGCGCGACAACGCCCTGAAGAACCCGCACGCGGTGATGAAGACCCCGCTGACGCTGGAACAATATCTCGGCGCGCGCATGATCTCCGATCCCATCGCGCTGTTCGACTGCGTCATGCCGGTGGGCGGCGCGGAGGCATTTCTGGTCATGCGCGAGGAGGATGCCCGCGCCGCCGGCCTGCCTCATGCCCATATCCGCTCCACCATCGAGCGCCACAACGCCTTTCCCGACGATCCGATCCAGATGCGCGGCGGCTGGGCGATGGATGTCGACGAACTCTATGCCATGGCCGACGCCAGGCCCGACGACATCGACCTGCTGCAGACCTATGACGACTATCCCGTCATCTCGATGATGCAGATCGAGGATCTGGGCTTTTGCGCCAAGGGCGAAGGCCCGGCTTTCGTCCGCGCGCATGATTTGACGATCGGCGGCGACTTTCCGCACAACACGTCCGGCGGCCAGCTTTCGGCCGGCCAGGCGGGTGCTGCCGGCGGCTTCATCGGCCTGGTCGAGGCGATCAGGCAGGTCACCGGCACGGCGGGCCCGACGCAGGTGGCGAATGCCGGGACTGCGCTCGTTTCCGGCTTCGGTGTCATCAATTTCGACCGCGGCGTCTGTTCGAACGCCGCCATCATCTCGGGAGCGGCGGCATGACCTCACCGATCGTCCCACCGCCGAAGAAAGACCCGCAGCAGCGCACCCGCATACAGACGCTGCCTGCCGGCGCCAGAAGCCGCGCCGCGCTCGGCCTGACGGCTGCAGCCGCCGAGGGCCGCTTCATGCTGCAGGTCTGCGCCGAATGCGGCGCCGTGCAATATCCGCCGCGCGACGCCTGCAGCAACTGCCTTTCGGTCGATCTGCCGTGGAAGGACATCGCGCCCGGCGGCCGGCTGATTGCCGAAACGACCGTGCGCACGAGCACCAGCACCTATTTCCGCGAGCGCACACCCTGGCGTGTCGGCACGGTCCGGCTCGACGCCGGCCCCTCGGTCATCTGCCATGTGCATGGCGACGTGGCGCGGAATGGCCCGGTTCACATCATCAACAGGCTCGACAAGTCGGGACAGGGCGTTCTGTTCGCCCTGCCCGCCGAGAGGACGCAGAACATGGAAGACGATCCGCAGCTGCGCGAACTGACCGCCAACCCGAAATTCCGCCGTGTGCTGATCACCGACGGGCGCAGCGAAAACGCCCTGGCTCTGGCGCAGGCTTTCGCCAAGGCCGAAGCCTCGATCATCTTCATCGGCGAGGCCGAGGGCTGGCGGCCCTACAAGCACCGCGAAGCGCTTAGAGCGGTCCCCAGCGTCCAGCTCGTACCGCTGGATGTTACGGACACATCTTCCGTCACCGAACTTGCTGCGGAAATCGGCGGCAAGACCGACATTCTGGTCAACAATGCCCGCTTCATGCGCCCCGGTGGCATCATGGCGCGCGGCGACACGGTGTTTGCCCGCGACGAGATGGAGGTCAATTATCTCGGCCTGATGCGCCTGGCGCAGGCTTTTGGCCCGGCGATGCTCGGCCGCGGCGCCGATGGGGGCAACAGCGCTGCCGCCTGGGTCAACATCCTGTCGGTCTATGCCTATGCCAACATGCCGGCGCTGGGCGCTTTCTCGGCCTCGAGCGCCGCCGCCTATTCGCTGTCGCAATGCCTGCGCGCCGAGATGCGGCCGGGCGGCATTCGCGTGATGAACGTTTATACCGGCCCCACCGATGACGACTGGCACCAACCCCTGCCGCCGCCCAAGGTCGCGCCGTCGGCGCTGGCAAGGGCGATCGTCGCCGGGCTGAAGGACGGTCTGGAGGATGTTTTCGTCGGCGACGTGGCGCAGGACCTGATCGACCGCTGGCGTGCCGGGCCGAAAATCCTCGAACGTGAAATGAGCGAAAACGACGGAGGCGGCGCATGAACGTCCACGCACAAAAACCTGCCGCCCTCATCGGCGACCTGGCGCTGGCGCTGGCCTCGGGCGCGGTCGAGGTGATCGACCTCACCCACACGCTCGACCCGGATTTTCCGGTCATCGTCCTGCCGCCGGAATTCGGCCAGTGCGCCCGCTTCCGCATGGAGGAGATCTCTGCCTACGATCATCGCGGTCCGGCGTGGAAATGGCACAATTTCACCTGCTGCGAGCACACGGGAACGCATTTCGACGCCCCGTCGCACTGGATTTCCGGCCGCGACGTGCCCAATGGCAGCGTCGACGAGATACCCGCCGAGCGCTTCATCGGTCCGGTCTGCGTCATCGATTGCTCGGCAGGCGCCAAAGCGAACGAGGATTTCGAGCTGACGCCGCAGATCATCGAGGCCTGGGAGGCCGAACATGGCCGCATCCCGGCGGAAAGCTGGGTGCTGATGCGCACCGACTGGTCGAAACGGCGCGGTGCGGAATACCTCAACATGCGGGAGGATGGCGCCCATTCGCCGGGTCCGACGCCCGAGACGGTGAAGCTGCTGGTCGACGGACGCGGTATTCGCGGCTTCGGCACGGAGACGGTCGGCACCGACGCCGGCCAAGGCGCGCACTACACGCCGCCTTATCCGGCGCATTTCTTCCTGCATGGTGCTGGACGCTACGGTCTGCAATGCCTCAACAATCTCGATCGCCTGCCGCCGACCGGCGCAATGCTGATCGCCACCCCGCTGAAGATCAGGAACGGCACCGGCAGTCCGCTGCGCGTGATCGCTCTCGTGCCGAGCAAGGACGCACAATGACGGACATGGAACTGACGGCCGTCATCACCGGCGGCAACAAGGGCATCGGCGCGGACCTGGCGCAGCGCATGCTGGCGGAAGGTTACCATGTCATTTCGGTGGCAAGACGCGCGCCGGAGTTTTCGCACGACCGGCTGAGTTCCGTCGAAGCCGATCTGCTCGACGCGGATGCGGTCAGACAGGCTGCAACGGAGATCGCTGCCGGCCATCGGGTAACGCATTTCGTGCAGAATGCCGGTCTGATCTGGCCGAATCTGATCGAGGACGCCAAGCCCGAGGACATTACCGGCCTGGCGCAGCTTCACCTGGGCTCGGCCTTGACCCTGCTGCAGGCCTTCCTGCCGTCGATGAAGGAACGGCGGTTCGGCCGCGTGCTGTTCAACGGCTCGCGCGCGGCACTGGGCGCCAAGACCCGCACGGCCTATGGCGCCTCGAAGGCCGGCATGATCGGCATGGCGCGCACCTGGGCGCTGGAACTCGCCCCGCACCAGATCACCGTCAATGTGGTGGCGCCGGGGCCGATCCTGACCGACAATTTCTGGGGCGTGATCCCCAAGGGCAGCGAGCAGGAGGCGGATCTGGCGACCCGCATCCCGGTCGGGCGTCTGGGCGTGGTCGAGGACGTGACCAACGCCTTCATGTTCTTCGCCGACCCGAAGGCGGGTTTCGTCACCGGCCAGACGCTGTTCGTCTGCGGCGGGGCCAGCGTCGGCAGTCTGACGCTTTAGCATTTTGCAGTCAGGTGGTTTCACCTGACGTCCGCACAAATGCGGAAAAACAACCTGCCTGACAGCCGCCGCTACTTGGCGAACAATTGGTCCATGTTCTTGAACGCCTTCAATTCGACGGCGTTGCCCGCCGGGTCGTTGAAGAACATGGTCGCCTGCTCGCCCGGCTGCCCCTCGAAGCGGATATAGGGTTCGATGACGAATTTTACGCCGGCCTTGGTCAGCCGGTCGGCCGTCTGCCGCCATTCGTCCATGTCCATCACCAGACCGAAATGACGGACCGGCACGCCATGCCCGTCGACCGCATTGGTCGCCGCCTTGCCGCATTCGCCAGGCGCCAGATGCGCGACGATCTGATGGCCGTGAAAGTCGAAATCGACCCAGTCGGGCGAGCTGCGGCCTTCGCCGCACCCAAGCAGGCCCTTGTAGAAGGCACGGGCGGCTTCCAGGTCGTCGACGGGGAAAGCCAGGTGGAACGGGCGGATGGCTTGTTCGGTCATTTGCGTCTCCAAAACAGAATACGGGGCTGGTATATCCGCTTTCGAACCACACGAAAAACGATATGTTATCGTGTTTAGCCACGCAAATCGTGATGAATGAGATGATTTCGGAACTCAGAACCCTAGTCGCCATCGCCCGCTACGGCACGTTCGCCGCCGCCGGAGACCGCATCGGCCTGACGCAATCGGCGGTGAGCGGCCATATGCGGCGCCTGGAAAAGCATCTGGGGTTCGCGCTGTTTGCCCGAACGGGGCGATCGGCAGAGCTGAACGAGGCGGGACAGCAGGTTCTTGGCCGCGCCCGAGAAATGCTCGCCCTGGCGGACAATCTCGGCGCACCCGTTTCGCAGGAGGAGGCGTACGGCCTGTTGCGCATCGGCGCCATCGCCTCCGCGCAGCCGACAATCGCCAAGCGCGCGCTGCTGCCTTTTCATCGCTTCCGCCCCGGGCACAAGGTGCACATTGCACCCGGCACGTCGCTGGAACTGTTGGACCGCGTCGATACGGGCGCGCTCGATCTGGCGATCATCGTCCGCCCCGATTTCGGCCTTCCGCGTCACCTGAGATGGATCAGGCTGGTGAGCGAGCAATTCGTCCTGGCGGTGCCGCCGGACGTGGAGGACGACAAATGGCAGGACATAGTCAGCACGCGGCCCTTCCTGCGCTACAACCGCGTGTCTTTCGGCGGGCGCCTGGTCGACCGGCTGCTCGAGCGAACCGGAACCGCTGTCATGGATTGGGTCGAGATCGACGACATCCCCACGCTTTTGCGCATGGTGGCGGAAGGCATGGGCGTCGCCATCGTGCCGGATGCCGAAGCCCATCGCGGCGAAATGAAGAAAGTGGGCTGCCTGCCCCTGTCGGGACAGGAGATCGTCCGCGAGATCGGCATTGTTGCGCAGCGCGCAAGCCAGAACCGCGCCGTTACGCTTTTCATCGAAAACTGTATCGAGGCCAGCAAGCAGCAGGATCCAGCCGGCAGCGCTTCTTGCCCGAACCCCAAAAGCTGAATACGCTGCTTCATCTGCTCATTCGGGAGGTGTCGTAAGGGCGACACGGCAGGGAGGAAGCCGATGCCGTTACATGAGGCGAACGGTCTCGTGCCGCTGGATGCGTTTCAGGCCGGCGTGCGCGACGTTTGCGGGAATTTCCAGGTTCTGCCGCCGCAGGGTCGCCGGGACATGCGCGGCATGATCACGCTCAACCGGCGGCAGGCGCTGTCGGTCGCGGTCGTCGAAAACAGCGCCGCCGAGATCGACCGCGACTGGCGCTGCATCCGGCAGGATTCGGCCGAGCACCTCTTCCTCGTGCTGCAAAAGGCGGGCCACTCCGTGATGCGCCAGGGCGATGCACAAGTGCGCCTGTCGCCCGGCGACTTCATGATGATCGATTCAGCCTATCCCTCGCATTTCGTCTATGGCGGCAGCGGCAGCGTGCAATATTCGGTGCATCTCAACCGTGCCGATTTTGCCCACCGGTTCGGCATCAGCGCGCTGGGAGGCTGCTCGATCCCCGGCGCATCGGCCATCGGCCAGGCGATGCGTGCAACGATCGACCGCGTCCTGGAGGCCGAGGGCGCCCTGCCGCAACAGCATTTCGTCAGCGAAGCCTTCTTCAATCTCATGGGTGCCTATCTGTGCAGCCTGGAAGAGGGCGAACTGCCTACCGCCGCGACCAGCAGCGACCTGCTTGTCGCCAGGACCCGCGCCTATATCACGCAACGCTTCCGCGATCCCGATTGCACGCCGGCCGCCGTGGCCGCGGCCATGGGCGTCAGCCTGCGGGCCCTCCAGCGTCGCTTCCAGGCGGACGGTTCCTCGCTTTCGGAATGCCTGATCGCCGCCCGGCTCGACTATGCGCGCCAGCGGCTCCTGGGTCAGGAGGCCATCGCCGGCGAGCGCATCTCGACCATCGCCTTCGATGCGGGCTTCAACGACCTGTCCTATTTCAACCGGCAGTTCCGCGCCCGTTTCCGGGCCTCTCCGGGAGAATACCGGCTCCATACGCTGTCGCCGTCGCCCAAGGGCCTGACTCAATAGTCCGGGACGAGGTAGGCCGCTGGCAACCCTCCACCATGACCGATGGCGGCCGTCCGAAAGGCAGCCGCACCGGGAGACTGAAGGGATTGGCCGAACCGCGCGGCGTCACGCGGACTTTTGACAGAGTGAGGCGCTGAGCAGCGTTCGCCCTGTGCCCATCTTCATCAAACCTCCATCGTCACCGCAACATCGGCACGGCGCAGTGCCTCGGCCAGATCGTCCGGCGGCATGCAGTCGACGATCAACTCGTCGATCTCGGCGAAGGAACAGACACGCACCAGCCCCTTCTGCCCGAATTTCGAAGCATCGGTGACGACAACGCGCCGCTGGCCCCGGGTGAGGACGGCTTGGCCGAACTGGGCCTCTTCAAGATCATAGTCCATGATCCCGGTCGCTGCATTCACAGCACCGGCCGATATGATCGCATGGTCGACGCTGAAGCGGCCGACGAACTCGATCGCCGAAAATCCGAGCGCCGAGCCGCTGTCGCTGCGCAATTCGCCGCCGGCCATGTAGACTTTGTTCCCGTTGACCGTCGCCAGCGTGCGCGCGATGTCCGACGAGTTGGTTACCACGGTCAGCTGCCGGTGATCCAGCAATGCTCGGGCCAGAAGGCTGGTGGTGGTGCCTGTGTCGAGCATCACCGATTCCCCGTCGCGAATGGTCGATGCGGCGAGCTTGGCAATCGCCTCCTTCGATTGCCGGTTTTCCCGCATTCGACGCTCGAACGGCGCTTCACTCACCACCGAAGGCAAAGCGATCGCGCCATGCATCCGCACGATCTCGCCATGGCTGGCCAACGCCTTGACGTCACGCCGAACCGTTTCCACGGAAACGTTCAGACGCTGGGCAAGATCATTCACGCCCATGGTGCCTTCCTGTGTCAGGAGCTCCAGTATCTGACCGTAGCGGGGCGAATAGTTCATGTATTCCTGTCCTTGCTGAAATGACTGCTTCCAACGCTTTATGACTGTTTTTGCCCGATTATGATCCACAAACCATCATATTCGGTCAAATTCCCACATTTTTCTATTGACTTCCCACATCGCCCCATCAATTCTTCCGACAAAACAAGCAGCCAAAGGTTGCGGGAGGAAACATGGCCGACGCACGGGAAATCACCGCCCCGCGCTCCGAACAGATTGCCGCTTTGCCCATCTGGAAGGGTTCCATTGCAATCGAGCCGCTGATCGGCGGCATCAGCAATGAAAGCTGGCTGGTTACAGACGATGTTGGCGGGCATGTCGTCCGCTTCGGCAAGGACTACCCCTTTCACCATGTCTTGCGCGACCGCGAGGTGATGACCGCGCGCGCGGCTGAACTGGCTTCTCTGGCTCCAGCAGTAGAGCACGCCGAATCCGGCGTCATGGTCTGCAGGCACCTCAATGCCACAACATATGGCGAAGCGGACGTGCGGTCCAACATCGAGCGGGTCACCCGGATCGTTCGCACCTTTCACGAGCGGATGCCACACCACATTTCGGGGCCCGGCTTCATGTTCTGGCCTTTCCATGTCATCCGCGACTATGCCCGCACCCTGAGCGCCGGTGGGAGCCGCATGGCGGAGCACCTGCCCGCCTACCTGACGCTGGCGGAGGAACTCGAAGCAGCGCAGGCGCCGCTTCCAATCGTCTTCGGCCATAACGACCTGCTTCCGGCCAATCTACTCGACGATGGCGAACGGCTGTGGCTGATCGACTTCGAGTATGCCGGTTTCTCGACGGCAATGTTCGATCTGGCCGGCTTGTCCTCCAATGCAAGCTTCTCGGACGAGGAATCCGAAGCGCTGCTCGGCTTCTATTTCGGACGCACTCCGGACCGGCCGCTGCGCCGCTCGCTGGCGGCCATGCAGTGCGCTTCGCTCCTGCGCGAGGCCATGTGGAGCATGGTTTCGGAGATTTATCTCGATGCGCCCGGAACCGACTACATCGCCTACACGCAACAGAATCTCGAGCGGCTCGAAGCCGCGCTGAACACCTATTACACTCGATACGGACGCGCTTCCCGATGACCCAGACCCTGCCTTCGCACGCCCAGATCGTCGTCATCGGAGGCGGCATTGTCGGCTGCTCGACAGCCTATCATCTCGCCCGGGATCACAAGGCCGATGTCGTCCTTCTGGAACAGGGCAAGCTTACCTCAGGTTCCACCTGGCACGCTGCCGGCCTCATCGGCCAGCTTCGTTCGTCGGCCTCGATCACCCGGGTGCTGAAATACTCGGTCGATCTCTACAAGACCCTGCATGAGGAAACTGGCCTTGAAACCGGCTGGAAGATGACCGGCTGCCTGCGGCTGGCGACCAACGAAGATCGTTGGACGGAGTTTCGCCGGCTTGCCACGACGGCGCGCAGTTTCGGCATGGAAATGGAGCTTGTCGGACCGGACGAGGTCAAACGGATGTGGCCGCTCATGGACACCTCCGATCTGATCGGCGCTTCCTGGCTTCCCACAGACGGTCAGGCGAGCCCTTCCGACATCACCCAGTCGCTCGCCAGGGGTGCCCGGATGAACGGCGCGCGCCTGTTCGAAGGCGTGCGCGTGACGGGATTCGCAATGGAGGGTGACCGCATAACGGCCGTTGAAACCGAACAGGGCCGCATCGCCTGCGAAAGCGTGGTCAATTGCGGCGGCCAGTGGGCCCGTCAGATCGGCGCGATGGCCGGCGTCTCGGTGCCGCTGCAACCGGTCAAGCACCAGTACATCGTCACGCAGAAGATCGATGGGCTGTCGGGCGACACGCCCACCGTTCGCGATCCTGACCGCCGCATCTATCTCAAGGAAGAGGTCGGCGGCCTGGTGATGGGCGGTTACGAGCCGAATCCGCAAAGCTGGGCCACGGGCCTTCCGGGCGGCGACGTGCCGAACCAGTGGGAATTCCAGCTCTTCGACGATGATTTCGATCATTTCGAGCAGCACATGACACAAGCCATCGAGCGCGTTCCGGCGCTTGGCGAGGCTGGTGTCAGGCAGATGATCAACGGCTCGGAAAGCTTCACGCCCGATGGCAACTTCATTCTCGGGCGGGCGCTCGAATGCGCCAATATGTTCGTCGGTGCCGGTTTCAACGCCTTCGGCATCGCCGCCGGCGGCGGCGCGGGCTGGGTCCTGGCCGAATGGGTGGTGCAGGGCGAAGCGCCGCTGGATCTGTGGGTCGTCGATCTGCGCCGTTTCTCCGGTCTTCACGCGGATCGGAAATGGGTCGAGGAACGCACGCTGGAAGCCTATGGCAAGCACTACACGGTGGCCTTCCCGCACGAAGAGTACCAGTCCGGTCGGCCGCGCATCGTCTCGCCGCTCTATGAGAGGCTCAAGCATCATCGCGCCGTGTTCGGCTCGAAGCTCGGTTGGGAACGGCCGAACTGGTTCGCGCCGGCCGGCGAGGAGGCCAAGGATGTCTATTCCATGGGCCGGCAAAACTGGTTCGGCCCCGTCGGCGATGAGCACGCTCATGTGCGCGAAAAGGTCGGCGTGTTCGACCAGTCGTCCTTCGCCAAGTTCGAACTCTCAGGCGCGGACGCCGCTGACGCTCTCGAATGGATCTGCGCCAACCATGTCGCCAAGCCTGCCGGCAGCTTGACCTACACCCAGATCCTGAACACGCGCGGCGGCATCGAGTGCGACCTCACCGTTGCGCGCCTCGCGGAAGATCGGTTCTACATCGTCACCGGCACCGGCTCTCGCACCCATGACTTCGCCTGGATCGAGGAGCATCTGCCCTGCGGCGCGAATGCCCGTCTTGTCGACGTGACCGAAAATTACGGCACCCTATCGCTGATGGGGCCGCGCGCCCGCGCGGTTCTTTCCGCCGTGACGCAGGCAGACGTCGGCAATGACGCCTTCCCTTTCGGTCGGGTGCAGGAAATCGAGATTGCGGGTCACCCCGTTCGCGCCATGCGCGTGACCTATGTCGGCGAACGCGGCTGGGAACTGCATGTGCCCATCGACGGCACGGGCGATGTCTTCGATGCACTGATGGAGGCGGGCCGGGCCCACGGCATCCGCCCCGTCGGCTATCGGGCCATCGAGTCGCTGCGGCTGGAGAAGGGCTACCGCGCCTGGGGCTCCGACGTGACGCCCAACGACAATCCGTTCGAGGCCGGCCTCGGCTGGGCGGTGAAGCTGCGCAAGGATACCCCGTTCATCGGCCGCGAGGCCTGTGCGGCCGCCGCAAGCAAGCCACTGGCCAAACGGCTGGTGGGCTTCACCACGACGGATCCCGACGTCGTTCTGCTCGGACGGGAAACCATCCTGCGCAACGGAGTGCCGGTCGGCTACCTGACCAGTGGCGGCTACGGCTATACGGTCGGAAAACCGATCGGTTACGGCTATGTGCGCGCCGAACACGGTGTCGACGACGCATTCCTGTCGTCGGGAGACTACGAACTCATCGTGGCGAACGAACGCTTCGCCGCCACGGTCCATACCGCGCCGCTCTACGATCCGCCGGGAGACCGCGTGAAGGGCTGATCGATCAACCGGCGTCGTAAAGTTGCCGGGGGCGCATTTCGCACACTGGGAGGGAAGGCAAAATGGCTTCAATCGGTACCTACGTCATCTACGTCATCATGGCATGCGCCGTTGCCGGCGCCATCGCTTCGATCAGAAATCCGGAAACCGGGCTCGGCAAGGAGTTCATCGAGGGCCTGCACGCCATCGGCCCGATCTTCATTCCCGTGGCCGGCATCATGGCTGCAATCCCCTATCTGTCCGAGTTCATCCGCGTCGCCGTCGGTCCGCTGTTCGCGATGGTCGGAGCCGATCCGTCCATCGCGGCGACCACGGTGATTGCCGTCGACATGGGTGGCTACCAGTTGGCCGACGCGCTCGCGCAATCGCGGGATGCCTGGATGATCGCGACCGTCGTCGGCTTCATGTCGGGCGCCACCATCATCTTTTCCATTCCGGTCGGCCTGGCGATGCTGGCCAAATCCGATCACAAGTACATGGCGCTCGGCATCATGTCGGGCATTCTCAGCGTGCCGATCGGCGTTTTCATCGCCTGCATGCTCATCGCCCTGACCGGGCTTGATATCCGGCCCGACATCTCGACAACCGCCGAGGCAAGCCATCAGATCGCCCTGACCATGGTCGACATTCTGCGCAATCTCCTGCCGCTGATCGTCTTCTGCCTCGCCATTGCGCTTGGCCTGCGTTTCGCTCCGGACGCGATGATCAACGGGTTCCTCTGGTTCGGGCGCATCATGTATGCCGGCATAACCCTGGTCCTGGTCGCCTCGATCGTCGAATATTTCACCGGGTTCTTCAGTGCCGTATTCGGCTCCTGGGGCTTCGACCCCATCATTGCCGACGAGCAGGACCAGTTCCGCGCCCTGGAAATCGCAGGCTACATCGGTATCATGCTCGCCGGCGCGTTCCCCATGGTCTACCTCCTGACCAAGTATCTGGCCGGACCGATGCAGGTGATCGGCGCACGCATCGGCCTCTCGCCAGAGGGCGCCGCAGGACTTCTTGCTGCAAGCGCGAACATACTGGCCATGTACCGCCTGGTCGGCAGGATGCAGCCGAAGGACAAGGTGCTGGCCATCGCATTCGCCGTCTGCGCGGCCTTCACCTTCGGTGACCATCTCGCCTTCTCGGCCAACTTCCAGCCGAGCATGATCCTGCCACTCATGCTCGGAAAGCTGCTCGGCGGCGCAGCCGGCTTCATGCTGGCCATATGGCTGTCCGTACCGAAGGCCATGGAACTGGCATCCCTTGAAGCGGATACCGCCGCGCAAGCTCGGCCAGTGCCCGCAGAATAGGTCGGGTTGCTTGCCTTGGCATGACCCGGAAGCCTCCGCGGATTGGCCGCCGGAACCTCAGGGAGCGCATCGAAACTGAGCCGGCCGGGTCAGCAAACCAGGCCGGCCTCGCCGGCTTGCCGCAACACGGCAAGGGGCCTTTCGTGCAAAGACCGGAGCCTCATATGGAGGGTCGTTGAGGTGTCGGCACCGAAGCTGAGTACCAGTCGGCGATCTCACCGCCCTTGGCCAGCCATACGCCATCGTGGGACGTTATGTATTTGAGCGCCCGGGCAAAATGTTTCGCGCGGTGCGGCTGTCCGATCAGGAAAGGATGGAGACAAAGCGACATGACACGCCCGGTCGAGGCACCATCGGCATAAAGCTGGTCGAACTGATCGCAGATCGCATCGCCGAAATCCTTACCGGACAAACCTTGCTCAAGGAACGCGGTATAGTCGTTCATCTCCACCGAATAAGGCATCGCAAGCATCGTACCGGAACGCACGCGCATCTCGTAGGGCTGGTCGTCGTTGGTCCAGTCCGCCAGGTAGCGGATTCCATTCTCCGCGAGGATGTCGGGCGTCTGGTGCGTTTCCGTGAGAGCGGGGCTGAGCCAGCCACGAGGTGCGATGCCCGTCGCCTGAGTGATCGTCGACACAGCCTCCTGAACGATCTTGCGTTCCTCGATTTCGGGGATACCGGTTATCACCGAGGAGTTGTTCCTGCCATGTCCCATCCACTCCCAGTCGAGTGAATTGCCGGCCTCGATGATGCTCGGATAGTGAGCGCAAACGTCGGAGTTGAGTGCGACGGTGCCCTTCACACCATATCTCTCCATGATCTCCATCATGCGCCAGATCCCGACGCGCACGCCGTAGTCCCGCCATGCGTAGTTCAGGACATCCGGTACAAACCCGGTTGTCGACTGAATGATGGAACTTGATGGCCGATCGAACAAAAAATGCTCGACATTGGGGATAACCCACAAAGCCACTCGCGCTCCTTCTGGCCACTCCAGCTTGGGGCGATCGGTGATCGCTGAAAATTCAAAGCGGTTGTGCTCTTGCGGTGGAGCGCCGACGGAATCTCGCATGGTTCAACTCCTTGTTGCGGGATGGTCCAGTTATCGGCGCGACCATAGGTTTGACCACGATTAGGGAACAATGAGATATAGTTCCGGTCACATAAGACAATTTGTCCGTAAAGAGGTCGAAATGGATGGTCTTGGATCGCTGACCGCCTTCGTGCATGCCGCCGAGTTGCGCAGTTTTACCGCTGCCGCCAACCATCTTGGCGTTTCGTCATCGGCGATCGGGAAAGCGGTCGCCCGGCTCGAGGCGCGATTGCAGGTTCGGCTGCTGCACCGATCGACCAGGACGATCACCCTGACAAGCGAAGGCTCATTGTTCCTGGAGAGATGCCGGCGCATCCTGGCGGAGATGGAAGCGGCCGAGTTGGAATTGTCTCAGACACTCGATACGCCCCGGGGCAAGCTCAAGGTCAGCATGCCGATCGTATCGATGCTCATGATGCCTGCAATCCTGCAATTCATGGCCCTTTACCCGGACATAGAGCTTGACCTGGATTTCTCGGACCACCTCGTCGATGTCATAGAGGAAGGCTTCGATATCGTCGTGCGGGCTGGCCACGTCGCCGATTCCCGTCTCATGTCGCGAATGCTGGGGCAGTTCAGCCTGGTCCTGGTCGCGGCGCCCGAATATCTCAAGCGGGTCGGTACGCCTGAGGTCCCCGACGATCTCGTGAGACATGCCTGTCTGCATCACCGATACGCCACCAGCGGCAAACTGGAGCCCTGGCCGCTCTGCGAAGGTGAGACAGAGATTCGCCTCGAACTGCCGACGACCGCGGTGGTCAACACCATCGAACCTCTCATCATGATGGCCGAACGCGGTATTGGCATCGCCTGTCTGCCCGACTTTGCGATTGCCGATCAACTCGCCACCGGGCGTCTCGTCACCGTCCTGTCGGATTTTGTCCGCCACACCGGCCCGTTTCGCCTGCTGTGGCCAACCAGCCGCCACATCGCTCCCAAAGTGAGAGTCTTCGTCGACTTCATGGCGACGAACCTTTTCCCGATGCATTCCCGGCAGCAACTATTCGGCACGCCATCAGCCAGTGCCGATGGCATTCCGCAGTCAGGTGGAATCACCTGACGTCCGGCGAATGCGCAGACAACAGGGAAATCGAGCGGCGGTATCGAAAGGGCATTGGCGGCTTGCGCGGGAAGACACGCCTCATTCGGCTGGTTGCGGCGCGGGGCGTTGCGCCAGCTCGGCTTCGAGTTCGGCGATCCGGGCCGTCAGCGGCGCCATCACCGCGCGCGTCTCCTCGAGCGTATAGCGCTCGGTGATGTGCTGCGGGCAGTTCCAGTCGAAGCCTTCGATCGTGATGAGAATTCCGCGCTCGATCCGTGCCCGGTAGTCAGGCATATCGAGGCGCGACAGAACCGCCTGATCGTCGAGCCCGATGATCCGGGCACGGCCGAACAGCTTCAGGCGCGTCCTGTTCGGATAGTCCATGAAGAACATCGAGACCCGGTCGTCCGTCATCAGGTTCCCGACGCTGACATACTGGCGATTGCCGCGATAATCCGCGAAGCCGATCGTGCTCTCGTCGAGCACCCGCACGAAGCCGGTCGGCCCGCCACGATGCTGGATATAGGGCCAACCCGTCTCGCTGACGGTCGCCATGTAGAGCGAATTTCGCGCTGCGATGAACGCGGCCTCCGCTCCCGCGAGGCGATGATTTACCGCATCCGGCCTGTCCTCGATACGGGCATATGAGGGCCGGCTTCCAAGTTCTTCCTGCACCGTTTTCACGGTCGGCGTGAAGGCGATCTTGGCGAAGTGATGCGGCATGGTGTTCTCCTTCAGGGACCCATATGCTGACTGTTACAGGCCGAGGTCAGAAAGACCGGGGTGATCCGCAGGGCGAGGTCCCTGCGGCCAGCGAAACATCCGTTCGCTTTCGGAAATCGGCTGGTCGTTGATGCTCGCGAAGCGCAGTTGCATCAAGCCGCGTTCGTCGAACTCCCAGTTCTCATTGCCATGGGCGCGGAACCAGTTCCCGGCGGCGTCGCGGCATTCATAGGCGAAGCGCACCGCAATGCGGTTCTCGACGAAGGCCCAGAGTTCCTTGACCAGGCGATACTCCAGCTCCCGCGCCCATTTGCGCTGCAGGAAGGCGACGATCTCGGCGCGGCCGACCGGGAACTCGGCACGGTTGCGCCACCGGCTGTTTTCCGTATAGGCGAGCGACACCCGCTCCGGGTCGCGCGAGTTCCATGCATCCTCCGCCATCCGCACCTTCTGGATCGCGGTCTCGCGGGTGAAAGGCGGCAGAGGCGGACGGGCGCTGGTCTGGGTCATCTGGGTCATCTGGTTCATCGGGTTCTCCTCTCTCTGTTCCGGGCAAGGGAGGCGCGGCCGAAGCCGCGCCAAGCCGTCTTGCGTTTGGTCACGCCACCTTGGTCAGTTCGATTTTGGGGAAGTCGATCTCGACCTGGGTGGCCTTGCCGAGCAGGTTGGTGAAGATGTTCATCGCGACATGCGTGATGATCTCGATGATCTCCGCGTCGGAATGGCCCGCCGCGCGCACCGCGTCGAACTCGGCCTTGCTCACCGCACCGGTGTGCTCGACGAGCGCGCCGGCAAAGGTCAGCGCGGCCTCCGACTTGGCATCCGAGGACCGCCCCATGCGATTGGCGAGCATCTCCCGATTGTCCAGGCCAACCTTGAGGCCGATCGCCGTATGCGCGGATACGCAGTACTGGCAGGCATTCTGTTCGGCGACGGCGAGCGCGATGCGCTCGCGCGTCTGGGGATCGAGCGCGCCTGCCCCGGCGATGCCATGGATGCCCAGAAAGGCACTCAGCGCGGCCGGCGAATTCGCCAGCACGCGGATGAAGTTCGGAACCATGCCGAGGCCGCTCTGGACGGCGTCTAGAAGCGCCTTGGCTTCGCCGGTGGCGGTCTTTGGGTCGATAACGTCAACACGAGCCATGAGTTTTGATCCTTCTGCATTGGTGGTGCGGTGCGCCGCGGCTCCGCTCATCTCAAATTTGGCTCATCCTGCTGATTGAAAGAATATTCGATGTATGGAACACTTTATTCCGGTAGAAGGAATAATGAATGGACCGACTGCATGAGATCGAGGTCTTCATCGCGGTGGCGGAAACCGGCAGTTTCGCCAAGGCCGGCCGACAGCTGCGTCTGTCGCCGCCGGCCGTGACGCGCGCCATATCCGCACTTGAGGACCGGCTCGGCGCGCGCGTCTTCAATCGCACCACACGGAGCCTGTCGATCACCGATATCGGGGAGCGCTTCCTCAAGAGCGGGCGGCGCATCCTCGCGGATCTCGACGCGGCCCAGAAGGAGGCGGTCGGCGACGCCGCAATGCCCCGGGGTCACCTTACCGTCACGGCGTCGGTGGCGTTCGGCCGAACCGCGCTGGCACCGGTCGTCTGCGGTTTCCTCGCTCAGCACCCGCGCATAACGGCTTCGGTTCTCCTGCTCGATCGGGTCGCGAACCTCGTCGAGGAAGGGATCGACGTCGCGGTGCGCATTGCGCATCTGCCGGATTCGAACCTGATCGCCAAGAGGATTGGTGCAGTCCATCGGATCTTGGTCGCAAGCCCGGAATACCTCGTCCGACGCGGGGCGCCCGCGTCACCGGCGGACCTGCGGCTCCATTCCGTGATTGCCTTCACAGGCCTCATGCCGAACCGCGAATGGCGCTTTCTGAACGAGCAGAAGCCGGGCAGTGTGAGCCTGCATCCGACGTTCGAAATCAACGATGCCGTCGCCGCCATACAGGCCGCCGAGATGGGGCATGGCATCGCGATTGCGCTGTCCTACATGGTGAGCGACCAGATCCGCGACGGGAAGCTGGTGCCGGTGCTCGGCACCTTCACGCTGCCGCCCTAGCCGGTTCACCTGGTCTTCCCTCATGCGCGGCTCGTCGCGCCCAAGATCGGCGCGTTCATCGATTTTGCCGCTCCTCGGCTGAAGACCACCCTCGACCAGTTGGCATGGCCAGGGTTCCCGTCGCCATTGCCCGCTACAACAGCTTCGCCGCAGCCGGAGGCCTCATCGTCCTGACGCGATCGGCAATGAGCGGTCATATGCGGGTTCGAACAGGCCTCCCCCCGGAGAATACCGGCTCCATACGCTGTCGCCTTCGCCCAAGAGCCTGACGCAATAGTCCAAGACGAGGCGTGCCGCTCCCCTCCACTATGACCGATCGAGGCTGCCCGAAAGGCAGCGACACGGGGAGGAGGAACATGATGACGGACACCGCGACCGCGCAGGACGCCAGGCCATTTCACAACATCATCGCCGGCCGCGGCGTGAGCGCAAGGGAAAGCCTGCCGGTGCGCAACCCGGCAAACGGCACGCTCGTCGGCCAGATGCCGCTCGGCACGGTCGAGGATCTCGACGCGGCGGTCGCCGCCGCGCGCGCCGCGTTTCCCGCCTGGGCGGCCACCGGTGACGCCGAGCGCAAGGCCGCCTGCAACAGGATCGCCGACCTGCTGGAGGCGGGCATCGCCGAACTCGCACCACTGCTCACGGCGGAGCAGGGCAAGCCGCTCGGTGGGCTGGGCTCGCAATGGGAAATCGGCGGGGCTGCCGCCTGGACACGCCATACCGCCGGCCTCGACCTGCCGATGACGGTGCTTCAGGACAGCAATGAGGGGCGCGTCCAGGTTCACCGGAAACCGATCGGCGTGGTCGGCTCGATCACGCCGTGGAACTTTCCCGTTCTGATCGCCGCCTGGCACATCATTCCCGCCGTCAGGGCCGGCAATTGCGTCGTCATCAAGCCATCGCCCAACACGCCGCTCAGCAGCATCCGCTTTGTCGAGCTGATCAACCAGGTTCTGCCCGCCGGCGTGGTCAACATCGTCTGCGGCGGCAACGAGATCGGCGCCGCCATGTCGGCACATCAAGGCATCGACAAGATGGTGTTCACCGGCTCGACCGGCACCGGCCGCAAGATCATGGCGTCTGCCGCCGAAACGGTGAAGCGCCTGACGCTGGAGCTGGGCGGCAACGACGCGGCGATCGTCCTGCCGGACGTCGATCCGCAGGCCATCGCCGAGGGCCTTTTCTGGGGCGCCTTCATCAACAACGGCCAGACCTGCGCCTGCATCAAGCGGCTCTACGTGCATGACAGCATCTACGACGCGGTCTGCGAGGCGCTGGCGGCACTTGCCGCCGCGATGCCGATGGGCGACGGCCGGCAGGAGGGCGTGGCGCTCGGGCCGGTGCAGAACGAAATGCAGTTCGAGCGCGTCAAAAGCCTGGTCGAGGAGGCCAAGGCGCAGGGCGCACGCGCACTGACCGGCGGCGCGCCGGCCGGCGGTGCCGGCTATTTCTACCCGCCAACCATCGTCGCCGACGCCGAACACGGCATGCGGCTGGTGGACGAGGAGCAGTTCGGCCCCGCCCTGCCCGTCATCCGCTACACCGACATCGACGACGTCATCGCCCGCGCCAACGACAACCCGAACGGGCTCGGCGGCTCGATCTGGTCGCAGGACACCGCGCGCGCCAGGGAACTGGCGCTCAGGCTCGAATGCGGCACCGCCTGGATCAACAAGCACGGCATGATCCAGCCCAATGCACCCTTCGGCGGCATCAAGCAATCGGGCATCGGCGTACAATTTGCCGAGGCGGGACTGCTGGAAAACACGGTCGGGCAGACCATCATCATGTAACGAAGACGATCGAGGAGGAGAAGCAATGAGACGATACTTAACCGCCGCGTGCGCCGGCGTGGCCCTGATGGCCTTATGCGGCGGCGCGAACGCCCACCCCCTGGACGGCCTGACGAAGGATGAAATCAGCCGGGTCGTGACCATCATGAAAGCGGACGAGCGGATCGCCGACGAGGCACGCTTTCCGCTGATCGAGCTGAAGGAGCCGGAGAAAGCGGACGTGCTTGCCTGGAAGGAAGGCGACGAGGGGCCGCGCGTCGCCACCGTCCACGTGATTTCCGGCGACAAGGCCTACAAGGCCGAGGTCGACCTTGCAACGGGCGCGATCAGCGACATCGGCGACATTGGCGGCCAGTCCATGGTGCTTCTGGAAGAGTTCATCGGCGCCATGGACCTGGCCTTGTCCGACGAGACTTTCGTCGCCGCCCTGAAGAAGCGCGATCTCGGCCCGACGGACGTGTTCTGCCTGCCCCTGACCGCCGGGTCCTTCGATGCCGAGGCAGAAGCCGGCCAGAGGCTGATGAAGGTGCCCTGCTACGTCAATCCGACCGGCTCCAACTTCTACGCCAAGCCCATCGAAGGCCTCTACGCGGTCGTCGACCTCGCCGGGAAAAACGTGGTCGAGGTGATCGACACGGGCGTCCTGCCTGTGCCGCAGGATGGCTGGGGCTATACCGAGGCCGAGGTCAGGGAGCGGGGAGACTTGCGGCCCGAGAGCAATCCCGCCCATCTCGTCCAGGAGGGGGATGCGAATTTCACCATCGACGGCAGCGTGGTCAACTGGGACATGTGGCGCTTCCGCTGGCGCGTCGACAAGCGGCCCGGTGTCGTCCTGTCGAACATCGAGGCGAACGATGGCAGCGATTGGCGGTCTGTGCTCTATCAGGCGCATCTTTCCGAGGTGTTCGTGCCCTATATGGACCCGGACCAGGGCTGGTACTGGCGCACCTACATGGATAGCGGCGAGTATGGGTTCGGCATTTTCCTCAGCCCGCTGCGCGCCGGCGTCGATTGCCCCGCCTATGCCCGCTTCCTGCCGGCCACCGTGCATGACGATTTGGGCAATCCGATCGAGATTCCCAATGCCCTGTGCATCTTCGAGCGCAACATCGGCGATCCGGTCTGGCGGCACTACGAGATCTTCGCCCAGAGCGAGGACCAGTCGGTGCCGGCCGAGGGACGCCCGGCGAACGAACTCGTCGTCCGCTCCGCCTCGCAGGTGGGCAATTACGACTATCTGATCGACTATGTGTTCGAGCAGAACGGCCGCATCCGGGTGATGGTCGGCGCCACCGGGCTCGACGCGGTGAAGGGCGCGGCCTCCACCTCGATGGACGACGCGACGGCGGCGCAGGAAACCCGCTACGGCACGCTGATCGTGCCCAATCTGGTGGCGCCGAACCACGATCATTTCTTCAACTTCCGGCTCGACTTCGACATTGACGGCCAGGACAACTCCTTCATGCGGACGGGTCTCGTGAAGGGCGACGTACCCACCGACCTGCCGCGCCGCTCGCTGTGGGTGACCAAGGCGGAAATGCCGATGACGGAGATGGCGGCGCGCTACCGCGTCAACCCGGCAACGCCCGCCATGTATCACGTGATGAACATGAACCGGAAAGTCGGCGTCGGCCACGCGCCGGGTTACATGATCCTGCCGCAGAACAGCGTCGCCTACAGCCCGCTGGACACGGAGAACGACCCGCCCGCCAGGCGCAACGCCTACATCGAGTACACGTTCTGGAACACGCCCTATCACGCGGCCGAGCGCTATGCCGGTGGCGAATACGCGTTCCAGAGCGACGGCTCGGACACGCTGGCCGAATGGGTCAAGCAGGACCGCAGCATCGACAACACCGACATCGTCACCTGGTACACGATGGGCTTCCACCACGTGCCGCAGATGGAAGACTGGCCGGTGATGTCGACCATGTGGAAGGGCATCACGCTGAAGCCTTACAACTTCTTCCCGCACAATCCCGCCCTGACGGTCCGATTGCCGCAATAGGCCAAAAGCATCGGATAGAAAACGTGCTTCGCGGTGCATTCGATACGCATCGCGAAGCGCACCATACGCAGGCGCTTACACGCGCAGCAATTCCAGCTTGCCGGTCTTTCCCCTGTACTCGGCGGCGTCGGCCGGATGCGGTTCCGCTTCGAGGATCACCGGCCATTTCAGCGCCAGGTCGCGGTTGAGTTCGAGAAAATGCTCCTGGCCTTCGGGAAGCATCGTGTCGGGATGGATCGCCTCTTCCGGGCATTCGGGGATGCACACGCCGCAATCGATGCAGCCATCGGGATTGATGACGAGGAAATTGCCGCCCACGTGGAAGCAATCGACCGGGCAGACGGAGACGCAATCGGTGAAGCGGCAGCCGATGCAGGCTTCCGTGACGACATGGGTCATGGCGCGCCTCAGTAGGTGGGCGCGAGGCTGAGGACGAGGCCGTCCAGTTCCGGCGCCATCCGCATCTGGCATGAGAGCCGTGAGCTCGGCCGCACCTGCGGCGCCTCGCCGAGCATCATCTCCTCCTCGTCGTCCATTGCCTGGATCTTCCCGACCCACGCATCGTCCACATAGACGTGGCAGGTGGCGCAGAGGCAGCAGCCGCCGCACTCCGCCTTGATCGGCAGGCCGGCGCTGCGGATCGCCTCCATGATCGGCCAGTCGGCCTCGGCGGTCACTTCGTGAACCACATGATCGAAATCGGTCACCAGGATTTTCATGCCGTTTTCAGCTTCTTCTGCAGTTGCGTGGATGTGGTGGTGTATTGGAACAGGAGCCGCTTTTCGGGTCGCAGGATGCGGAACGCCTTCTGCGCCATCAGCGCGCCCTCGTGAAACCCCGACAGGATCAGCTTCAGCTTGCCGGGATAGGTGTTGATGTCGCCGATGGCGAAAATGCCCGGCACGCTGGTCTCGAAAGCCTCGGTGTCGACGGCGATGCGGTTCTCATCGAGGTTGAGCCCCCAATCGGCGATCGGCCCGAGCTTCATCGTCAAGCCGAAGAAGGGCAGGAAGCAATCGGCGGGCAGGCGGAGTTCGGCGCCCTCATTCGTCGCTACCTGGACGGAAGACAGGTTTCCGTCGGCGCCCTCCAGCGCCCGGCATTCGCCGAGGACGAAATCGATCGTGCCGTCGGCGACCAGCTCATGCATCTTGCGCACGGAATCGGGCGCCGCACGAAACTGGTCGCGCCGATGCACCAGCGTCACGCGCTCGGCCACCCTCGCCAGGTTCAGCGTCCAGTCGAGCGCCGAATCCCCGCCGCCCGAGATA
This sequence comes from Nitratireductor soli, assembly GCF_001050155.1. Classification (GTDB taxonomy): domain Bacteria; phylum Pseudomonadota; class Alphaproteobacteria; order Rhizobiales; family Rhizobiaceae; genus Nitratireductor; species Nitratireductor soli. The sequence goes on along the minus strand of NZ_LFVY01000008.1, from coordinate 16,103 downwards.
ACCAGCCTGCGTCCGCGCATCGCCTCGATGCGGCGCACGGCGTAAAACACGCTGCGGCCTTCGAACGCCTCGATCTTGTCGATGGGCGGGCGCCGCGGCGTGAAGCAGCCGGAGCCAGCGGCGACGATCACCACGCCGGCGTTGAACTGTGTGCCGGCATCGGTTGTCACATCCCAGCGCCCGTCGGGCCTTTGGACGAGCTGCGAGACGAGCTGGCCCAGGTGAAACTCCGGCTCGAACGGGAGGATTTGCCGCTGCAGATTCTCGATCAGGCTCTGGCCGGTGCATTCGGGCAGTCCCGGAATGTCGTAGATCGGCTTTTCCGGATAGAACTCGATGCATTGCCCGCCGGGCTTGTCGAGCACGTCGACCAGATGGCATTTGAGATCGAGAAGGCCGAGCTCGAACACGGCGAACAGGCCGACAGGCCCGGCGCCGATGATGAGCGCATCCGTCTCGATGATGCTGTCATGCATGCGAAAACTCCCCTGTAGGCGCGGCGGCTGCAATCGCTCAGCCTGCGGTGGATTTGAGCCGCGCCCGGGCGGCGGCCGGCGTTTCGGCGCTGGCGTATTCGGCAAGCCCGCCGCTGCGGTCGACCGGCATGATCTCATCAAGCGTCGTGCCCGGCGGCGGCTGCAGGCGTGGCGGATACATGGCGAGCTTCTGGTTGGCGCCGAGCTTGTCGCCCCGGTCCGGGCTGAGATCGCGCTCGTTCGTTCCCATGCGCGGCGCACCGGCCACACCGTCGATGACTTCCAGGTCGAACCACCAGCGCTTGATCAGGTTGCGCTTGCCGTTCTGCAATGCGTCGTCCATGGCGATGATCGCCGCCCGCGCCTCAGGAACCGCAATGGACAGTTCCGCCAGGCGCCGCCCTTCCACCGTATCCTCGCGGTTCCAGGGGCACATCTTCATGCACCGCCCGCAGGCAGAACCCTTCATCTGGGTGACGCGGTACTTGGTGCATTTCTCGACGTCGGCCTTCCAGATTTCATAGCCGTTGAACATCACCTTCTCGCCGAAGGAGATGGCGTTGCACGGGCACTCGCGGGCGCATTTGCGGCACTGATTGCAGAAATCCTGCAGCCCGAAATCGATCGGCTTGTCGACGCTCATCGGCAGGTCGCTGGTGAAGACGATCGATTTCGAACGCGGGCCGATGAACGGGTTCAAAAGCGTGTCGCCGATGCGCGACACCTCGCCCAGCCCCGCCATCAGGATCGCCGGATTGTGGATCACCTCCGAATGGGCGTTGGAATGCGAGCGCGCCGAATAGCCCATCTTGCGGCAATGGGCGGCCATCACCCCGGCGATCTCGGCACCGCGCATATAGGCGCGCATCGATTGCGAGGCGGAAATCCAGTCGTCGCCCGACGCGCCCTCCATGGTCTCGTAGCCCTGGTCGATGAGCATCACGACGGCAAAGTCGTGATAGGCCTCGATCGGCTTCCCCTCGACCTCGTCGCTGGCGTAGTACATCCATGGTTCGGCGCGGCAGATGCCGACGAAGTCGGCGCCCAGATAATAGCCGAGCGCCTTGATGGCCTCGGCATTGCGCGCCGGATCGGAAAGATCGCCGCCGAACCCGGTCGGCGCCAGCGTCTCGCGCGTACCCTGCAGTGGCACCATGTGCTGTATCAGCGGCTGCATGCCGAGCGCCAGCGGATGCTTCATGGGAAACCGCTTCTTCTCCTGCTTCGCCTTCTCCCCCAGGTCGCCGGCTTCGGCGCGTTTGAAAAAATCGCCGCGCTTTGCCACGCGCTTGATCTCCTGGCGTAAGACCAGCGTCGTCGGCTCATCGACGCGCCGGATCGTTTCCATCGGATAGCGGCCCATGTGCAACGGCCGCTTTTCCTCTTCCGCATCCGCCCAGCCGGGCCGCGTGCCGTCGATCCCGAGCATGACGTCCGGCGCCGTATCGCCAAGATCGCCCTCGGGAGCGAGCGGCAGGTCGACGGCAAGCGCATAGCTGGTCGTCACCACGCCGAGACGGAAACCGCGTTTCAGGAAAGGCGCTTCAAGCGTTCCGCCAACGACGCGCGCCAGGCCGGCGCGCACCGCGAGAGAGGCGAGATCGACCCTGCCGTCGCCGGCAAAATGCCCGCGCGCCGAAAACCCCATCCAGCGCACATAACCCGACAGGACCGCGGCGATCTCGGCGCAGCGCATGTCCGTGCGCGCCGCGTTGGTGCCACGGATCCAGGCGGCGCCCGCCTCGCCCTCCTCCGGTTCGCGGCCGAACCGGACGGCGAAGACCAGCGCATGCGTGTGCGCCGGATCACAGCCTTCAAGCCGGACGGCTTCATCGAGCCGGCAGATGCCGGCAATCGAGGCGTCAAGAAAATACGCCGACGCCTTCAGGTTTTCCGCCCGCCGGTCGAGATCGTCGGGGATGGCGCTGCCGCGCGGCGCAACCGGCCCTTCGAGGAAACCGGAAAACAGCCGCGCATAGTCTTCGACCTCGCCAAGCAGGGAATCCGGCGCCGCCGCAGAGCGATCCGCCGGCTGGCGGGCCGGTTGCGCGATAACCGTCTCCACCCGCGCCAGGCGCTCGAGCGCCAAAGCGCCCAGATGGTTCGGCCGGTGGCGATTGGAGTAAAGCCGCATCATGTCCTCCCTGCACCGCCGCCCGGAAGGCGCGAGCGATGTCCTGTGGGAAGACTAGGTCAGCCGATCGGCACAGCCTATGTCTTTACAGACATTTAAGTTATATCCATTTGACATGGAGAAAGACATCAACCTGCGGCACCTGCGTGTGCTGGACGTCCTGTTCGCCGAGCGGTCGCTGACGGCGGCCGCCAACATACTCGATACCTCGCAGCCGGTGCTGAGCAAGATACTGGCCCGCCTTCGGGTGGATTTCGACGATCCCCTTTTCGTCCGCGTCGGCCAATCGATGGAACCGACGGCGCGCGCGCTGGAACTGGCCGAGCCGATCCGCCGGATCCTGACGGCCTCGGCCAGCCTCGACCGCAGGCCGGCATTGTTCGATCCGATGACAAGCCGGCGCTTGTTCAGCTTCTTCATCAGCGATGTCGGCGCGCTGCGTCTCGCCCCGCCGCTGATGGAACGCCTGCAGCATGAGGGCCCGCATCTCGGCGTCCGCATGGTTTCACTCGACCGGCGCCAGCTTCTGCCCCGGCTGGAAAGCGGCGACGTGGACCTGGCCATCGGCGCCTTTCCCGAATTGGTGAGCGGTATCCGAAGACGAAAACTGTTCGTCGAGGGCTATCGCGGGCTGGTGCGGCGCGAACACCCCTTTGCCAAAGCCACCCCGGACGAGGCCGCCTATCGCGCGGCCCGGCACGTCCTGGTGATGGCGCGCGACACGGGCCACGCCCATGGCGAGGTGGAGGGAAGGCTGGAGGCGATCCTGCCCGCCGACCGCATCGCGCTGCGCGTCTCCGGCTTCGTCGCCGCGGCGATGGCCGTCAAGCGCACGGACATGATTGCCACCATGCCGGCCAATCTGGCCGCTTATCTGGCCGAGGAGTTCGATCTGGCGGAAATCGACGTGCCGCTCGCCATGCCGCAATTCGACATCGCGCTTGCCTGGCACGAACGCTTTCACCGCGACCCGGCGGCGCGCTGGATGCGCCGCCTGCTGTTCGACATTCTCGGCCGGCGCAAGCGCCGCCCGAGAGCCTATTAACGCAGACGCCTCTCAGGACGAATAGAAGGCCTGGACCATCTCGCGCTGATTGGCGACGCCCAACCGCTCATAGGCGCGCTTGCGATGGGTGATGACGCTGGTCGGCGCAATGCCCAGCCAGTCGGCCATTTCCTGTGCCGTCAGCCCGGCGACAACCCCGGCGGCGACATCGGTCTCGCGCGGCGAAAGTTCGGGAAATCGTTGTGTGACGCGCGCCCGCGCGGTGACGAGGTCCAGCGTCCCGGACCAAAGTTCCAGATGCCTGAGCGAGATTGCCCGCACATAAGGCAGGAAACCCATCAGCGCCTGCCGGTTGACCTCCGGCAGCGTGCCGCGCGGCCGGCCCGAATAGAAGCTGACGGAGAACGGCATGCCCTGCTCGGTGCGGCTGACCAATGACAGCCGATCGGCGATCTGCGCCCGGTCATAGCACCAGGTCCGGTAGCTGGCCGTCGGGATATCGTCGCGCGTGAGATAGGTGAACACCGTCCCGTCGCATCCGCCATCGTCGAACATCACGCCGATGTTCGGATCCTCGCGATAGTAGTGGCTCTGGTAGTGGTCGGCGGCGGTGTTGGCGAAACGCTGGCCAAGCCCGCTGGCCGTGCCGAGAAAGACCACGCGCTCCTTCGACGGGTACAGGAACATGGAGACGAAATCGATCGGCGCCACGGCCTGGCTCGATTCCAGCAATTGCCCGATGAAGCCGCCACGACCGACGGCGCCGATCAGGCCGCAAACCGCGTCGCTATAGGCCGGCGCGCCATGATCCATGGCGTCGCTCTTGATGAGCTGCATTGTCATTCCTCCCAGACGGCATCCCGGAGGACGCCCGGAGGGACTATACACATGAAAGCTTCCGCCCAGAAAGCCCGCAGCATCGGCCGGTCGTCTCCGTCAACCTAACCGACCTCAACCTCCTGCTCGATGGCGCCGAAAATGGACGCGCCGTCGGCCGACAGCATCTCGATGCGCACCGTTTCGCCATGCGCCAGAAACGGCGTTTTCGCCGCGCCCGCATCGATCATCTCGCGCGCCCGCCGTTCGGCGATGCAGGCCGAGCCGACAGCAGGGTCGGCGTTTGAAACCGTTCCCGAACCGATGATGCCGCCGGCGCCGATCGGCCGGGTCTGCGCCACATGGGCGATCAGGCGCGCGAAGGAAAACACCATGTCCTTGCCGGCTTCCGGACGGCCGAAAGCCTCCTGCCCGCGCCAGATCAGCAGCGGCAGGTGCAGGCGCTCGCCGTCCCAGGCATCGCCCAGTTCGTCCGGTGTCACGGCGACCGGCGAAAAGGCCGTCTGCGGCTTCGACTGGAAGAAACCGAACCCCTTGGCGAGTTCGCCCGGCACGAGATTGCGCAGCGTCACGTCATTGACGAGCATGACCAGGCGGATGGCCTCGCGCGCAGCCGCTTCATCGGCGCCGGTTTCGACCCGTCCGACGACAACGGCAATCTCCCCCTCGAAATCGCAGCCCAGCTTTTCGTCGGCGAAGCGGATCGGCGCGCGCGGTCCCAGATTGCAATCGGCCGCTCCCTGATAGATCAGCGGATCGGTCCAGAACGTGTCGGGCATGCCCGCCCCGCGCGCCTTGCGCACCAGTTCCACGTGGTTCACATAGGCGCTGCCATCGGCCCATTGATAGGCGCGCGGCAGCGGCGCCAGCGCCTCAGATGGATCGAAGGGGCGCCGTGCCGCATCCGTTTCGACCTTTTCGGCGAGGCCGCGCAGTCCCGGCTCGACCGCCTGCCAATCGTCCAAAGCGGCCTGCATGGTGGGAACCACCTCGGCAGCCGACAGACAATGTTTGAGATCGCGGCTGACGACGACCAGCGCGCCATCAGGACGACCGTTGCGCAGGGTGGCAAGTTTCATGAACGGGATGCTCCTTGGTGAATGCGTGAGGTTTGTGGGCGGGCGGCGCCGTTTCCGGCCCCGCCCGCCCACCGGTCATTTTCATGCGGCATCAAGTTTAGCCGTTGGTGGCGCCGGCCAGTTCCTCGCCCCAGGCCCGCAGCAGCTGCGCGCCGTCGACGCCGCGCGCCTCGACCTTTTTCAGCCAGGCCTCCTGAAGCGGCTTCATCCGCTCCTCGATCTGCCCCATGAACGCCGCGTCGGCGGTGATCATTTCGATGCCGGCGGCGTTGACCAGTTCGAGCGCGTGCGCGTCGTTCTTGTCCTGTGTCTTGCCGGCCAAACGCGCCAGGTGTTCGCCCGAAACCTTCTCGATCGCCTCCTGGTCTTCCGCTGCCAGCTTGTCGAAGGCCGCCTTGTTCATCACCACGGCCCAGCTCGTGTTGTAGAGGCCGCCGGGAATGAGCGTGCCGTAGCGGACGAGCCGGTCGAGCTTGAAGGTGATGATCGGTTCGACGGGAAAGAACAGCCCGTCGACAATGCCGGCGCTCATCAATTCGTAGGATTCGCTCGCCGGCTTCAGGACCGCGGAGACGCCGAGCAGATCGGCAAGCTCGTTGACGATGCCGCCGCCAACGCGCACGCGCAGATTCTGCAGATCCTCGAGCCTGGCGATCGGCCGTTTGCTGTTGAAGATGTGGCCGGGGCCGTTGGTGAACACGGCCAGCACCTTCAGGTCCCCATGCTCGCCATGCTGGGCCATATGCTTGTCGTAGACGCGCTGATAGGCGACGGAGGCCGCCTCGGCGCTGTCGCCGGCGCCGGGAAATTCGGCGATGTTGGTCGCCACGAAGCGGCCGGGCGTATAGCCATGCACGTTGAAGGCGATCTCGACGATGCCGTCGGCCACCGCGTCGAATGTGCCGGGCGGCGCCGTGACCGGCTTGGGCAGCGTGTTGATGCGCAGGCGTCCATTGCTCGCCTCGGTGACCTCCTTCGCCCAGACCTGCATCACGTCCTTGTGCAGGACATGCTGCGGCGGCAGCCAGCTCGACATGCGCAAGAGCGTTTCGGCCCTGGCCGCATAGGGAAACGCTGCTGTGGCGGGCAAGGCCGCGGCGAGCTTCAAGAGTTCTCGTCTGTTCATGCTTTCCTCCCAGGCTTGTTGCGCGGCCGGTCGCCGGTCCGCGATATGGTTAGGCGTGAATGGTCTTCCAGAGCGCCTGATCGCGCGCGTCGGTCCAGATTTGCGGGTGTTCCAGGCCACGCAATTCGTCGAAAGCACGCGCCGTGTCGAAGGCGAGCACGTGCTGGTAGATCGGCCAGTCGCCGAAGCGCGGGTCGCAATGCTCCCTGGCCACGTCGTAGCAGCCCTTCAGGCCATGGCCCTGTGACAGACCGTGACGCACGGCATTGAGAATGGTGGCGATGAAATCCTTAGTGGAATCGATCGCCTCGGTGATTTCCTGGCGCGACTGCATCGGCGCGCCGCGACCGGGCACCGCCGCCACTGCATCCACCGCCCTCAGCCGTTCCAGCGTCTCCAGCCAGTCGCCCAGATAGCCGTCGCCCATGTAGACGCCGCAATGGTTTTCGACGATGTCACCGGCGAAGACGACGCCGGCGTCCGGCACATGGCAGATCGTGTCGCCGCGCGTGTGGGCACGGCCCAGATGCTGGAAACGGATTTCGCGCTTGCCGAGCCAGAAGGTGAAGTCGCGCTCGAAACTCGCCTGCGGCATGGTCAGGCCGGGGATTTCCTCACGCCCCTTGAACAGGCGCGGAAAGCGGCCGATCTCCGAATCCATGTCCGCCTGGCCGCGCTCGCGCAGCAATTGCAGCGTGCCGAGCGACGAGAAGATCAGGTCTGCCTCGAAGGCGGAGGCGCCGAGCGCCCGCACGGCATGATAATGCGTCATGAACAGATACTTGATCGGCCGGTCGGTGACCGTGCGGATGTCGTCGATCATCTCACGGGCAAGCGCCGGCGTGGCGCGCGCATCGATGGCGATGACCGCCTCGTCGCCGACGATGAAGCCGCAATTGGGATCATGCGCGCTGCAATAGCCGTAGACATTCGTGCCAAGCTCGATCGCCTGGGGCTTCTGTTCGGCCATGTCCGTGACGGAGGCAAAGGCTTCACTCATCGGGCAGTCTCCATTTCAAGGAATTTCGCCGCTTCCGCGACACAGGCATTGATGACGGCGGCGTCTCCCACCTGGTTGGCCAACAGAAAGACCAGCCGCAGGATCAGGTGATTGGACTGTTCCTCGGCCAGTCCCTCATTGGCCGCAACGAGGGCGGCATAGAAGGCGTCGGGATCGTCGATGAAGGGATCGAGTTTCATGGCTGGCTCCGAAATCCGACACAGCGCGCCAGCGCCGCCTCGGCGCCGGCAGCGGTGGCGTTGCGCAGGATTGCGGCGCAGTAGAGATCCGGCCGCACGACGATGAAGTCACCGGGCTCCGCTCCGGTGGCCGCAACCAGATGGCCGCCCGTGTCGGCGAAGCCGCAACGCTCGGCCCCCTGCCCGGCATCGAGCGTGCGGGCGACGTAGGGCAGGCCCTCGCCGCCAATGCCGCTGATGACGGCGCGCATCGGGTCGAGACCCGGCCTGGGCAGGTAAAGACCGAGGGCCGCAGTTCCGAGAGCCGCCATCACGGCGTTGAGCGAGGTTTCGCCGCCGCCGGCATCCCGCAATGCGAGATTGCCGAGGCAGAAACCGCCCCCCTCGTCGATGATCGCCGACGGCGCGTAATCGCTGGCGACCGACAGGCGGCCCGTATTGACGATGCCGCGCGCGAATGGATGCTCGCGCGCCAATTCGAGCAGCGCCTTGCGCAGCCGCCGCTCGAAATCGCTTTGCGGCGCCAGGAAACGGGCGGTGCGCGAGGTGACGCGGATGTTCTCCTCGGCCGCCGCGCGGCGCTCCGCATCATAGCTGTCGAGAAGCCCGGGCGAGGCAAGGCCCTGGAGCACCAGCGCCAGCTTCCAGCCGAGGTTCTCGGCATCCTGGATGCCGGAATTGCCGCCGCGCGCGCCGAACGGGCTCATCACATGCGCCGCATCGCCGGCAAACAGCACGCGCCCGGTGCGGAACCGGTCGAGGAGCTGCATGCGATAGGCCCAGGGGCCGACCCACACCAGTTCGAAATCGACGTCGGGCCCTAGATGCGCCCGCACGCGCTCGGCAGCGATCTCGGGACGCGCCACCTCATCGGGATCGCCCTCAGGGTCGAGCTGGTAGTCGAGGCGCCAGACATTGTCGGCCATCATGTGCTGCCAGACGGCGCGGCCGCCGTTGAATGGCGCATCGACCCAGGTCCAGCGCTCGGGCCGGTCGAGGTCCGTGCAGCGCGCGTCGCAGATGCACCAGCGATCGACATGGCGCGAGACATTCGCCGCAATACCCAGCGCCTCGCGCAGCGGGCTGTTGGCGCCCGTCGCGTCGACCACCCAGTCCGCCTCGATTTCGTAGGCTCCGGCCTCCGTTTCGACGTCGAGGAGAACGCTGTCGCCGCTCTGGCGAACGCCGGTCACCTTATTGTTCCAGCGCAACGCGACCTTGCCGAGCTCGACCAGCCGTTCGACCAGGAACCATTCCAGATAGAATTGCTGCAGATTGACGAAGGGCGGCTGGCGCGACGCGTTGCCGTCGGCGCGGTTGAAACTGTAGACAGCCTCTTCGCCCGACATGGTGCGGCCCACCGACCAGGTAACGCCCTTGTCGATCATCCGGTCGACGACGCCGACTCGGTCCATGATCTCCAGGGACTTTTGCGCCCACACCATGCCGCGCGAAGATGCCCCCCGCACCCCCACCGTATTGTCGTCGTCGAGCAGCACCGCCTCGACGCCGCGGCTCGCCAGGTCGGCGGCCAGCGTCAGGCCGGTCAGCCCCCCGCCGACGATGACCAGGCGCGTCTTTTCCACGCTTCCATCCGCCACATGGCGTGGCGTGACTGCTGGAAAGACCGGCAATTCGTAGCCGCTTGGCGTCCATCGAAGGGCCGGGACATGCATCGCCATTTCGTGCTGCTCCCTATGCCCGGAAATCGACGCTGAGGCCGGCGCGCGCCATTTCCATCCGGCGGATGGCGGCGTCGAGCATCTTCTGGCCAAGCCGGCCGTCGGGATCGAAATGCTCGCCGTCATGGGCCGAGGCGGCGCGCACCGCCTCCGAAAGAGGCAGGCGCGCACCCGAAAGCGACTGGCTGGCGCATTGGATGTCGCAGGCGCGCTGCAGCGTCCAGGCCAGCCAGAAGGCCTTCGGCAGGCTTTCCTCGACGACCAGAAGGCCGTGATTGCGCAGCACGAGAACGGCCTTGTCGCCAAGGCTCTGGACAAGGCGCGGCTGCTCCTCCTCATGCACCGTGATGCCTTCGAAATCGTGGTAGGCGACGCGCCCATGCAGCTGCGCGCCGTAGAAATTGTCGTGCGAGATGCCCTCTGCCGCGCATGACACGGCCATGCCGGCATCCGTATGGGTGTGGATGATGCAATGGGCGTCCGGGCGCGCCGCATGAACGGCCGAATGGATGATGAAGCCGGCCCGGTTGACCGGATGATCGGTCGGCGACAGCGCCTTCCCGTCCAGGTCCACCTTGATCAGGTTCGACGCCGTGACCTCGTTGTAATTGAGGCCGAACGGATTGATCAGATAGTGCTTTTCAGGACCCGGCACGCGCACGGTGATGTGGTTGAAGATCGATTCGATCCAGCCGAAATGGTCGAACACGTGATAGGTCGCCGCCAGCTGGCAGCGCAGATCCCACTCCTCGGCTGAACACCATTGCGGCCGTGTGCCCACCGCCTGTTTTGCCAGATTCATGTTTCTCTCCCTGGATAAGTGTGAAGCGCCCGCTCGCTGACGAGCGCCTGCAGCATGTCGATTGTCGGCGTCGGCACGCTCTTCAGCCGGCCGATCTCGGCGACCGCGCCGATGAGGGCATCGGCCTCGACCGGCCGGCCGCGTTCGATGTCCTGGAGCATGGAGAGTTTCGAGCCGCCGATGGCGCGCGCCATCTCGATGCGTTCGTTGGCGCTGAGCGGAAAACTGATGCCGCAGCGCGCGCCGGTTTCCATGCACTCGCTCATCGCGCCGCGGACGATGGAAAGCAGGTCCGCATTGGCGCAGATCTCCGCCATGCTCGCCCCGGTCAGCGCCGAGACGGGATTGAACGCGACGTTGCCGGCAAGCTTGATCCAGATTTCGCGGCTGATGTCTGTTGTCACGACGATATCAAGCCCTGGCTCCAGCCCCAGCCCGTCGAACGCGTCGCGCACCGTGGCCACGGCCTCGCCCCCGCCGCTGACCGCGCCCAGAACCAGCCGGCCGGCGGCGGTCTGCCGCACGACGCCGGGTTGCGGGACATCGGCGGCGAAATGCGCCACCGCCGCGACGATTGCCGCATCGGCAAAACGCGCCGCAAGGACAGCGCAGGGATCCGTGGCGTCAAGCGGTTGGGCCTGCCCCGGCGGGCGGTACCACCACGGAATGCCGTTCAGCACCGGAACGGTGATGGTGTTGCCGAGCAAGGCCGGGTCAAGCGCGCGCGTCGCCGCCTCCAGATCATGCGCCTTGACGCAGATGAACAGCACATCGACATCACCGATGGCCCCGGCATCGCCCGTTGCCGTGACATCCACGCGAAGGTCGCGGCCGCCCTCGCGGAAGCGAAGGCCGTTCGCCTCGATGGCCGCCAGATGGGCGCCGCGCGCGACGACGGTCGTCGCATGGCCGGCCAGCGCCATGCGCGCGGCGATCGCTCCGCCGATCGCGCCTGCACCGAGAACCGCAACCTTCATCATCGCCCTCACACGCCGGCGTTGGCGGCCTGACCGAGGCGTTCGTGCTTCTCGCGCGTCCAGGCGGCAAGCTCGTCATGCGCCGAGCGCCGCTTCTCCGCCTTGTATTCGGTGAGCCCGATATCCGTCGTCAGCTCCAGGCGAATGCCATTCGGATCGAAGAAGTAGATCGAGTGGATGAAGGTGTGGTCGGTCACGCCGAGGATCGGGATACCGGCCGCTTCCAGACGCGCCTTGGCATCGTTCAGCTCTTCCAGTGAAGCAACGGCGAGCGCCAGGTGATTGACCCATGCCGGCGTGTTGGCCGACGGCTCGGCCTTGACGTTGTCGCCAAGGTCGAAGAAGGCGATGTGCGAGCCGTCGCGCATCTGGAAGAACAGGTGAACGAACGGGCAATATTCGCCGGTGCTGGGCACCGTCTCCGCACGCACGAGATGGACCAGCGGCAGATTGAGAATGTCCTCGTAGAAATGGCGCGTTTCCTCCGCGTCGCGGCAGCGATAGGCGAAGTGATGCAGTCCGTTGATCGGGACCATGTTGGACATTAGGGTCTCCTCCAGCAATTCATCAGCTCGCCGACTATCGGGCCTCTGATGCCGGGGGTCATTCCTCATCGATGAGGATTGGCGAGAGCCTGAATGATGCGTGAGATGAGACCGCTACAAGGATATCGATCGTGAAACTCTACACATACTTTCGCTCGTCTGCCGCCTATCGCGTGCGCATCGTGCTTGCCCTGAAGGGCATCGAATGGGAGCCGGCCTTCGTCCATATGCTGCGCGACGGCGGCGAACAGCACCAGCCCGCCTACAAGGCCGTCAACCCGCAGGGCCTGGTGCCGGCATTGGAGATCGACGGGGCAGTGCTGAGCCAGTCGAGTGCCATCTGCGAATATCTGGAGGAGCGCTTCCCCGAACCGCCCCTGCTGCCCGCGAGCCTGGAGGAACGCGCCTATGTGCGCGCGGTGATGAGCGCGGTCGCCTGCGAAATCCATCCGCTCAACAATCTGCGTGTCCTGAAGCACATCACCGGGACGCTGGGCCTCGACGAAGAAGCGAAGCTTGCCTGGTACCGGCACTGGATCGCCGAGGGCTTCGCCGGCCTGGAAGCCCTGATCGGAGCGTCCGGACGGGCCGGCGCCTGCACGCTCGGCGACACGCCGACGCTCGCCGACGCCTTCATCGTGCCGCAGGTCTACAATGCGCGCCGCTTCGACTGCCCGCTCGACGATTATCCGAACATCGCGCGCATCGCCGACGCCTGCGACGCGCTGCCGGCCTTCGCCGCGGCGCGCCCCGAAGCCCAGGAGGACGCACAGGGATGAGCGATCATGGCCGCCATTCGCGAGGATGATTTCGTGCAGAGCGTCGCCGACGCCCTGCAATTCATCTCCTACTATCATCCCGCCGATTACATCCGGCATCTGGCTGCCGCCCACGAACGCGAGGAAAGCGCTGCCGCCAGGGAAGCGATGGCGCAGATTCTGGTGAATTCGCGCATGGCAGCGCTCGGTCACCGGCCCATGTGCCAGGACACCGGTGTGGTCAACGCTTTCGTGCAAGTCGGGCTTGCCGCACGCATCGAGACCGGGCGGCGCCTCGAAGATCTGGTCAATGAAGGCGTGCGCCGGGCCTATCTCGACCCGGACAACCCGCTGCGCGCCTCGATCGTCGCCGATCCGTTGTTTTCGCGGAACAACACGCGCGACAACACGCCGGCGGTCGTCCACACATCCGTCGTGCCCGGCGACGGCGTGACCATCACGTTGATGGCCAAGGGCGGCGGCTCGGAGAACAAGGCGCGCTTCACCATGCTCAACCCGTCCGACAGTGTCGCCGACTGGGTGGTGCGGACCGTCGAGACCCTGGGCGCCGGCTGGTGTCCGCCCGGCATGATCGGACTGGGCGTCGGCGGCAGCGCCGACATGGCGATGCTGATGGCCAAGCAGGCCCTGTTCGAGCCGATCGACATGCAGGATTTGCTGGCGCGCGGTCCTGCATCGCGCGAGGAAGAACTGCGCATGGAACTCTACCAGCGCATCAACGCGCTCGGCATCGGCGCGCAGGGGCTGGGCGGGCTGACCACCGTGGTCGACGTCAAGCTGAAGACGCATCCGACCCATGCCGCGTCCATGCCGGTCGGGCTGATCCCGCAATGCGCCGCCAACCGGCATATCACCTTCACGCTGAATGGCGAAGGGCCGGCCGAATTCGCGCCGCCATCGCTCGACGATTGGCCGCAGATCACGCTCGACCGTACCGCGCACACGGCGCGGCGGGTCGATCTCGAGGGCCTGACGCGCGAGGAGATCGCCCAATGGCGGCCCGGCGAAAAGCTGCTCCTCAACGGCAAGCTTCTGACCGGCCGCGACGCCGCGCACAAGCGCATCGCCGACATGCGGGCACGCGGCGAGCCCCTGCCCGTCGATTTCGCCGGCCGCGTGATCTACTATGTCGGTCCGGTCGATGCGGTGGGTGACGAGGCGGTCGGTCCGGCCGGCCCGACGACCGCAACGCGCATGGACAAGTTCACCGAGATGATGCTGGCCGAAACCGGCCTGTTCGCCATGGTCGGCAAGGCCGAGCGCGGACAGGAGGCGATCGACGCCATCGCACGCCACCGCGCCGCCTACCTGATCGCCGTCGGCGGCTCCGCCGTGCTCGTCTCGCAGGCGATCCGCCACGCCAGGCTCGTCGCCTTCGAGGACTTGGGCATGGAGGCGATCTACGAGTTCACGGTCGAGGACATGCCGGTAACGGTCGCCGTCGATGCGCGAGGACAATCCGTCCACCGTCTTGGCCCCGCCGAATGGCGCCGGCGCATTGCCGAGCGGCGCGCCGCAACGGCCTGAGGCAATCTCCCTTCGTCGGACAGTTCAACGCAACAGGCCGAGCGCCTGCGGCAGCACCAGCGTCAGCGCCGGCACGAGAATGAGAACGGCGATGCGCAGGAAATCGACGGCGATGAACGGCGCCAATCCGCGAAAGATCGTTCCCGTTGGAATGTGCGGTGTCAGCGAGCGCAGCACGAAGACGTTCATGCCGACCGGCGGCGTGATCAGGCTGATCTCCGTCACCACCACGACGACGATGCCGAACCAGACGAGATCGAACCCCAGCCCCTGAACGATGGGATAGAAGACCGGCACGGTCAGGACGATCATCGAGATGCTCTCGAACAGGCAGCCGAGAACGATGTAGACCAGCACCAGCAGGAAGATCACGACGAGCGGCGAGATCGAGTAGGCCTCGATCAGCGCCGCCAGGTCCGACGACATGCTGGTGAAGTTGATGTAATTGGCGAAGATCAGCGCGCCGGTGAGCACGGCGAAGATCATCGCGCTGGTGCGCGCCGCGTCGACGAAAATCCGCCCGAACGCGGCCAGGCTTGTCTGGCCGCGCAGGAGCGTGATGACAAATGCGCCGAACGCACCGATGCCGGCCGCCTCGGTCGGCGTGAAGACGCCGCCATAAATGCCGCCCAGAACGACGACGAAGAGCAGCAGGACACGCCAGATCTCACGCAGTGCGGCGAGCCGGCCGGGCCAGTCCATCCGTTCGCCGGGCGGCGCCGCTTGCGGGTCGCGCCACACGGTCCAGCGCACGGCGCCGACGTAGAACAGGGTTGCCACGATGCCAGGCAGGATGCCGGCGGCGAACAGGGCGGCGATGCTCGTATTGGTCATGATGCCGTAGAGGATCATGATGACCGACGGCGGAATGAGGATGCCCAATGTGCCGCCGGCGGCAATCGAAGCGGTCGCCAGGCCCGGCTGATAGCCGCGCCGTTCCATCTCCGGCAGCGCCACCTTGGCCATGGTGGCCGCCGTCGCCAGGCTGGAGCCGCAGATCGCCCCGAAGCCGGCGCTGGCCATGATGGTCGATGTCGCAAGCCCGCCGCGCCGATGGCCGAGAAACGCGTAGGCGGCGGCATAGAGTTCTTTCGACAGGCCGGAGCGCGTGACAAGCCCGCCCATCAGCGTGAACAGCGGAATGACCGACAGCGTGTAGAGCGCTCCTGTTTCATACACGGTCTGGGCGATGCTGGCGGCGGCCGCATCGAAGGACAGCGTCATCGCCAATGCGCCAAAGCCGACAATGCCCATGGCGAAGGCAAGCGGTATGCGTAAAAGGGCAAGGGCGAACAGGACGGCGAAGGCCAACAGAGCATCGGTCACCAGGCAATCCTCACAGGGCCGCCGGCCGCACGAAGCGGACGAGATGCACGAGGGCGGTCACCGCCACGGCGAGCGCCATGAACAGGGCGAGATAGCCGGTCGGGTAATGCAGCGTGATGCTGACATCGCCGCGTGCAAGAAGCGTCAGGCCGCGCCTGGCGAGAAGCACGGCAAGACCAGCGAGCAGCACGGCGATGAGCAGATGGGAAACACGGTCGAGCAAACCGCGCGCCCGGTCGGACAACAGCGCATCGACATAGTCGATGCTGATATGCGCGCCCCGCGCCGAAGCGCTGGGCAGCGCCATGAACACGGTTCCGACGATCCCCGCCTCGACCAGCTCGATGCTGGCGGCAATCGGCATGTTGAAAGCGTAGCGAAGCACCACGTCGAGCACCACAACGCTCATCATCGCGGCCAACGAAACCGTCGCGACCAGGTCGCTGACGCGGCATATGCTCATCATAATTGAAACACCACTCCTCCACACGGCCCCAAACTGCCTGTGGGTTCAGCGACATTCAATCCTCATCGATGAGGAACCGCCTGGATCGTTTCCGGCCTATGTTGAATCGCCCCTGACCTGCTCCCCTGAGATGTTCCCGAT